>BTQO01000001.1:0-31729 GCA_036985915.1 Gammaproteobacteria bacterium
CATCCTTGGCAGCAGCAAGCGCGCGTTTAACGGCTGTTGCATGACCTGCAATAACAACCTGGCCGGGTGCATTGAGATTGACCGCTGCCACGATCTCACCCATGGCGGAGGCTGCACAAATCGCCTGCACGTCATCATCAGGCAGGCCAAGAATGGCCGCCATCGCACCGGCTCCTTCTGGTACTGCCGCCTGCATCAATCGTGCACGCGTTTGCACCAACCCAACTGCATGCTGGAACTCAAGCGCACCAGAACAGACCAGTGCCGTGTATTCACCCAGGCTGTGTCCAGCCATGATTACCGGATTCTGACCACCGCGCGCTTTCCAGCACCGCCATACCGAGACGCCAGCCGATAACATGGCAGGCTGTGTATTCATGGTCTGATTCAGCGTTTCTTCCGGGCCCTCTGAGCACAGCCGCCATAGGTCAAGGTCAAGGACATTGGATGCTTCAGCAAAGGTTTGCTGCACGATTGAATCGGTGCTTGCCAATACGGAAAGCATGCCGACCGATTGAGCGCCCTGTCCTGGAAATACGCACGCAAATACCATCGCTTATAATCCAGATTCAGTATTTCAACAACACGGAACCCCAGGTAAACCCGCCACCGAAGGCTTCCAGCATAAGGGTCTCGTCTCGCTGGATACGGCCGTCACGAACGGCGACATCCAGCGCCAATGGGACCGAGGCTGCAGAAGTGTTGCCATGTTCACCAACGGTGACAACAACGTGATCCATCGGCATGGCCAATTTTTTGGCCGTCGCCTGGATGATACGGAAGTTGGCCTGATGCGGCACCAGCCAGTCGATATCGGATTTCTTGAGGCTATTTGCATCAAGTGTTTCATCAACAATTCTTCCTAACGTTTTGACTGCCATACGAAATACTTCATTTCCTTTCATCTGCATATAGGCATTTCCACGTTTGAGCATGTCGTATCCGGATGAAACACCGGCATTGACGGTTAGTAAATGCTCATACTGACCATCGGCATGCAGGTGTGATGAGAGAATACCCGGTGCTTCTGACGCCTTGAGCACTACGGCGCCTGCGCCATCACCAAACAACACACACGTATTGCGATCGCTCCAGTCTACGATTCGGGACAAGGTCTCTGCGCCCACCACCAACGCGCACTGCGACGCGTGGGTTCGGATGAACTTGTCCGCAATACCCAGTGCATAAATGAAGCCGGTACAGACAGCCTGGACATCAAAGGCTGTGCAGCCATGTATATCCAGCCGTTGCTGAAGCAGGCATGCGGTGCTGGGAAAGACCCGATCCGGTGTGGTCGTAGCCACGAGCACGAGATCGATATCGTTGGTTCCGACATCGGCAGCGTTCATTGCCATACGCGCTGCATGCTCTGCCAGGTCACAGGTCGTTTCATCATCAGCTGCGATATGCCGTTTCAGAATGCCGGTACGTTCCCTGATCCACGCTTCTGTTGTATCAACCATTCCTTCCAGTTCTGCATTCGTCAGAACGCGCTTGGGAAGATAACTGCCAGTGCCAGCTATACGTGCGTAGGTCATAGTTCGGCTTGCCTGCCCAGCATATTTTCGATGCCATTGTTGATGCGTTCAGGCACATTATTGCTAACCTCTAGCATGGCAATTTCAATCGCGTATCTAAATGCCAGCTTGTCAGCACCACCATGACTCTTGATTACGATTCCCTGCAATCCGAGCAGGCTGGCGCCGTTATACCTGCGGGGATCAAATCGCCGGCTGAACGACCTTAATACCGGGTAGGCAATCAAACCTGCCAGTTTCGTCAGGATGTTTTGTTTGAATTCCTCGCGTAGCGTACTGGAGATTAACTTGGCTATACCCTCGCTGCTTTTCAGCGCTATGTTACCTACAAAACCATCGCAAACGACCACGTCCGCATGACATTGGTAGATGCCATCGCCTTCAACATAGCCGATGTAGTTCAATTTGCTTTCCGATAACAGTCTTGCCGCCTGTTTAACGCGTTCGTTGCCCTTGATCTCCTCTTCCCCAATATTCAATAGACCGACCTTAGGTTGCTCAATATTGTCCACAGCGTGTGCCAGCACGGATCCCATCACGGCAAACTCAGCCAGATGCTCAGCGCTTGAATCGACATTGGCGCCAAGATCCAGCATATGGGTGTGCCCGTTTTTGCAAGGCAGTTGCGCGATAATGGCGGGGCGGTCCAGACCGGGCAGCATTTTGAGCACAAAACGTGCGATGGCCATCAGCGCGCCTGTATTGCCGGCACTGACACAGGCCTGCGCCCTGCCTTCTTTAACGAGGTTGATAGCCACGCGCATCGAGGAATCCTTCTTCTTGCGCAGTGCAGCTGAAGGCGATTCATCCATCTCGACTTGCTCTGAAGCATGCTGGACCTCAATCCGGCTTGCATCATAGGTCTTGGGAACCTGTTGCAGCTTTTCCTTAATCGTCGGTTCGTCACCGACCAGGATCAATCGCAGGTTGGGATGACGGTCAATCGTGTGCGTGGCAGAGGGGACGACCACCGACGGTCCGGAATCGCCACCCATCGCATCCAGTGCAATGACGATCTGGTCAGGCATGTTTGATGCACCACCCGTTGATGATGGCTGGCATGATGCTTAAACAGGCTGACCCAAGGCGATTACCCGGCATGATCAGCCTCAATGATAGGTTTATTCTTCTTCGAGAACGCGGTCAGCCTTCGTCGTCATAACCTTACTGCCGCGGTAAAACCCGTCCGGGCTGACATGGTGACGTCGATGTGTCTCACCGCTCGTTTGCTCTACGGACAGGGTTGCAGCACTTAAGGTATCGTGCCCGCGCCGCATGTCACGCCGTGATCTGGTTTTGCGATTTTTCTGTACAGCCATCAATAACACTCCGAAATATGGAAACCGGGTACCGGTTTGCCGTGAAAGCGCGCGATTTTACTTGTTGTTTCGAAGACTTACCAGCGCAGCGAATGGATTCGGCTCCAGATCAGCATCCAGTGACTCCTGATGCACCGGCACGCAACCCAACGGGTGCATGGGAATCATCGGCAAGGCCAGGAGCAACTCGTCTTCCAGTAAATCAGGCAGAAAGACCTTGCCATGGATCATGATCGCCGGTTCATACTGTTCTGGCAGATGATCCGTAGAGGCGCCCTGCTCGATAAAGGCCATGCTCACAGCCGGCGACAGGTCAACTGTTTGGGCCTCCATACAGCGCTGACAGGTCAGGATCACGCTGGCAGAGAGTTCGCCATGCATATATTGTATGCCTTGCGGATCCTGATCGATGGTAAGTTGCGCCGTTAAATGACCAGACAAGTGCCGCACTTGCGCCTTCAGTCGTTTGAACTGGCCCAGCGGCATCGTACCAATCAGTGCGCGACCTTCATGAGCTGCGCGTATGATATCGACCCTTTCTGGCAATTGTTGCATCGCTGCTTGCAGTGCTGGTGCTGACCCTCGACTTGAAACTGCCTGATGGGCAAAGTGGGTCCTGGCTTCATCCTAGCAGATCAGTAAGTGCGCAGCAGTTAATCTATTGAATCGCACCCAAGGGAATGCCTTATGGCCAAGTCAGTACAACCGTCGATTATTCTGGCGTCCACCTCGGTGTTCCGGCGCAGCCTCATGGATCGTCTGGGGCTTGGTTATGAGACGTACGCACCCGTCATCGACGAATCCCGCTTGGATGGTGAAGACGCCGGCACCATGGTTAAACGCCTGGCAGAACTGAAAGCCCGTGCTGCCCGGGATGTATTTCCCGGCGCCTTGATTATCGGTTCTGACCAGGCCGCAGTAATCAATAGCGAGATTCTCGGCAAACCCGGCTCCCATGATCGTGCCGTTCGGCAACTGAAGGCCGCCTCGGGTCAACGCGTCAGTTTTGTTACCGGATTATGCCTACTGAACAGCCAGTCCGGCGCCACGCAGTGCGAAGTCGTGCCATTTCATGTGTATTTTAAAGCGCTGACATCAGGCGAAATCGAGCATTACCTCAAGATTGAGCAACCTTATAATTGCGCGGGGAGCTTCAAATCCGAGGGCTTAGGCGTTGCCCTGTTCGAACGCATGGAAGGCGATGATCCTACTGCGTTGATTGGGCTACCATTGATCGCGTTATGCAGGATGCTCAATACCGAGGGTGTCTCAGTATTGTAAAATCATCCCTTCGTGAATACGGTGTGATCAGGAAATTCCTGCCGGAATGCCTTCAAATTGACCGCAAATTGGCTATCAGCTACAAACGCCTTCTGCACGACGATTCCGATGCGTTGCAAGCATAACGGGTCGATTGAATGACTACTGCGCTTGGGGTGACTGACTAATGATATTCAAAAGCGTCCTTACGCCCGATGCACCTATTCTTTCAGCAAGGCGCTCGAAGTAATCCTTGGCAGGCGTGTAATCAACGATCTTCTCTGCTTTCAGCACTTCACGGGCCACGTAACCCGCGCTGCCGAACTCATCGATCAACCCCAGATCCTTGGCTTGTTCACCAGTCCATATAAGGCCGCTGAACAGGGTATCTTCATTACCTTTTAGTCTGTCACCTCTACCTTCTTTTACAGAATCGATAAATTGCCGATGAATGCTGTTTAATAGCGTGGTCGTATGCTCAATGTCTTCTTTCTGCAGGGGAGAAAAGGGATCCAGAAAACCCTTGTTCTTGCCGGCTGTAAGCAGGCGCCGTTCAACACCCAGTTTTTCCATTGAACCGGTAAATCCAAATCCATTCATCAGTACGCCAATCGAGCCGACTATACTGGCGCGATCAGCATAAATAGTATCGGCCGCAACAGCGACGTAATAACCGCCCGATGCAGCCATATCCGTAATCACTACATAGAAAGGCTTGTTTGGGTGTTTCTTTTTCAGCCGTTTGATTTCGTCATTGATGTAGCGGGACTGCACGGGACTGCCACCCGGGCTGTTGATGCGTAAAATCACACCAGCAGCATCTTTATTCTTGAATGCCTTGCGTAGACCCTCGATGATATCATCCGCTGTGACTTCACCGCCTGCTGCAATAACACCATCCAGATCAACCAACGCGGTGTGCTCTTTCTCGAGTGATGTAACATCAAATCCATCTAATATCAGCATAATCGGTAGTATGGAAAGATAGGCAAAAAATAAAAAATAAAAAAAGATTCGCCACCGCCTTGCACGCCGTTGCTCGTCAATTGCGGCAAAGGCCAGACGCTCGATAGTCTTGCGTTCCCACGCACCCGGATGCTCTTGGGATGTGTCTGAGCTGATTTCCGTTTTTTGATCAGTCATATGATCTCCTGCCTGTGCTGATATCGGGTCATTCCGGCGCTAGTGTATCTAAATAGTCAAATGTAGATATTTTGGCAATTCCTGAATATCGTCGATCGTTGTCAGGGGATTGTATCGTTGCAGCCTGTCACAGGTATGAACACCATAACAGGCTGCAATGGTGTTTACGCCAGCCAGTTGCGCCATCTCCATGTCGTATTCCGTATCACCAACCATAATGCTTTCTTCCGGTAATACATCCAGTTCCTCGATAATCTCAAGCAGCATGCGTGGTGAGGGTTTTGAAGCCGTTTCGTCTGCACAGCGGGATGTCAGGAATATATCATCCAATCCGGTGCGATGCAGTTCACGTTGTAGACCAATCCGGCTTTTACCGGTTGCTACGGCCAGCAGATACCCTGACTTTTTCAGCGTATGAAGCGTTTGTATGGTGCCGGGAAATAGGCAGCTGGCATCCGCCGGTGCCAATAGAAAATGGTGCCGGTAACGTTCACGGATAGCATCGTAGGTCTGATCATCCTGTCCGGGTACCAACTGCTCCAGCGCCTCGCGCAACCCAAGACCGATGATGTTCTTAATATCCTCATCTTGAGGTACCACATGGCCGGTATCGGTGAACGCTGCTGCTGTACTTTGCACTATATGCGCCTCTGAATCCATCAACGTACCATCCCAGTCGAACACCACCAGCCGATAGTTATCCATCTTCAGCTTTCTCCAGCCGATCCAGGACAGCACGCAGGTCTGGAGGTAACGGAGCTTTAGCTACGATGTCTTGTTCTCCTTGAGTTGTGCCGGGCAAACAAAGCATGCTTGCATGCAGAAACAGGCGTTTAAGGCCAAACGTGCGTATTAAACGGTTGAATGTACGGTCACCGTATTTACGATCCCCCGCTATGGGATGGCCAAGATGCGCACAATGGACACGCGCCTGGTGTGTGCGCCCGGTTAATAAGTTGATCTTAACAAGCGAGGCTTCCTTGTAATGTTCAAGCGGTGTGATCTCGCTTTTGGCCAGTTTTCCATTCTCAACAGTCACAACCATACGCTCCCCTTTACGCAATACATTCTTTCGCAATGCATTTTCCACTGCATGCGTACCACGGGGCAATGTACCGGCAACCAGGCCAAGATATTGCTTATCAATATTTCCTGCCTGCATGGCATCCTGAATCCTGTTCTGGCTTGCCCGGTTTTTAGCCAGCATGAGACAACCGCTCGTGTCTTTATCCAGGCGGTGCACCAGCCTAATATCGGCTAAATCGGGTCTGAGTTGACGCATGACATCGATCAATCCATAGGACACCTTGCTGCCTGCATGAACTGCAAGACCTGAAGGTTTGTCCATCACCAGCAGGTCATTATCCTCATAGCAAACAGCCTTGCCCAGACTTTCAACCAACCGGGCGGGTATGGATGATTGTGGCCGTTGTTCAGCCTGCCGAATAGGTGGCAAGCGGATAACATCACCGCTTTTAAGCCGGTAATCCGGCCGTACCCTGCCCATGTTGATCCTGACCTGACCAGTACGGAGGATCCGGTATATCAGGCTGCGCGGAACGCCCTTAAGCCGTGCGATCAGAAAATTGTCGATCCTCTGGCCAGCATGTGCCGCCTCGGCCGTTACATAGTGAACCCGCGTTGTCATGCAAGCTGATAGAGGCAGGAATTGGTGGAATAGGTCCAGATAAGGTATATTAGCAGTGTCATCGGCAGGCCAGAACCGGCCTGGGATGGCGGGAACACTAGCAGCCGAAAGGCGTCCAAGCAACTGTTCCTAAAGAAAAAACAGTTATTCCGGCCAGTTTTTCAGATTTGAGCCGGTACTGATATTCAACAAATTCCAATGAACATACTTGTATCCATGACTTCAGGCCAATATGCGCTCCCCATCGGGTTGACTGACGTATTCGGCGTGTTGCTGGGCATGCTGATCGGCATGTTTGCCGGTGCATCAGCACCGGGACAACAGCGACTGCCAGCCACTTTTCTGATGCCATGGATGCACCCAAGGAAGTTAATCCATGAAAAGAATGCTAATCAATGCCACGCAGCGCGAAGAGCTGCGTGTTGCCCTGGTCGATGGACAGACCCTGTACGATCTCGATATCGAACGGCCTTCGCAGGCACAGAAAAAATCCAACATCTACAAGGGCACCATCACCCGGGTTGAGCCCAGTCTCGAGGCTTGCTTTGTAGATTACGGTACGGAACGTAACGGCTTTCTGCCGTTTAAGGAAATCTCACGCAGTTACCTGGCCAAAGAATCCGGCCCGGAAGGCGGCCGTATTTCCGTTAAGGACTCGATCAAGGAAGGCCAGGAACTCCTGGTCCAGATTGAAAAAGATGAGCGTGGCACAAAAGGTGCCGCCATGACCACCTTTATCAGTCTGGCCGGCCGATATCTCGTCCTGATGCCCAACAATCCCCGCGCTGGCGGTGTTTCGCGCCGCATCGAGGGCAGCGAACGCGCTGAAATACGTGAAGCGCTAAGCAAGCTGGATATTCCTGAGGGTATGGGTGTTATCGTTCGAACAGCAGGTGTAGGCCGTTCGGGCGATGAACTGCAGTGGGATCTTGAATATCTGCTGCACCTTTGGAAAGCCATCCAGGAAGCAGGCGCAGAAAAACAGGCGCCCTACCTGATTTATCAGGACAGTAACCTTGTTATACGCGCACTGCGCGATTACTTCCGTAGTGATACCGGCGAAATACTGATCGATGATCCCGGCATCTATGAAGAAGCCCTGGATTTCATGCGGCATGTTATGCCGCATCATCAATCACGTTTGAAGCTCTATAAGGATGAACTGCCGCTATTTAACCGGTTCCAGATTGAAAGCCAGATTGAAAGTGCGTTTCAGCGTGAACTGCGCCTGCCTTCCGGCGGCGCGTTGGTTTTTGATTACACTGAAGCGCTCATTTCGATCGATATCAACTCCGGCCGTGCGACCAAGGGTAGCGATATTGAAGAAACTGCGCTAAATACCAACCTTGAGGCAGCCAGCGAAATTGCGCGGCAACTTCGACTGCGTGACCTGGGCGGTTTGATTGTAATCGACTTTATCGATATGGAATCAAACCGCAACCAGCGTGCTGTTGAAGACCGGCTACGCGAATCATTGCGAATCGATAGGGCACGGGTACAAATAGGACGCATCTCACGCTTTGGTCTGCTTGAGATGTCTCGCCAAAGACTGCGCGCTTCGCTTGAGGAAGCAACACATCATACCTGTCCGCGTTGTAATGGCCAGGGCACGATTCGTAGTGTCGACTCACTCGCGCTTTCGGTTTTGCGCATCATTGAAGAAGAGGCGATAAAAGAAAAAACAACAAGGATTGTTGCGCAACTTCCGGTTGAAGTGGCCACTTACCTTGTCAATGAAAAGCGACGCACACTTAGCCTGATTGAAGGTCGTCATAGTATTGATGTTGCGATCATCCCTAATCCAACGATGCATACACCACGGTTTGATGTTAAACGCATTTGCGATGATGAAAGTGTGGCAGACAAAAGTTACCAAGCATCAGAAGACTTTTCCGAGAAAGCAGCTGACACACCGGCAGTTGCACCTAAGGAGGTTATGGAAAAACCTGCTGTAAGCGCAATTAAACCACCTGTTCCTGCCCCTGCCCCGCAAGCAGCAAAAACAATCACGCCGGCTGAAAATGGCTTCATCAAACGCCTATGGTCAACGCTTGTCGGTCCCAAGGAACCGGAAACAGAAGGTGAGGATAAAAAAGAACCACAGAAAAAACGTAGCACGCAACGAGGTCAACGCAATGGCAGTAGTCGCACTCGAAGCAGTCAACAACGGCCACGCGGTAAACGTGCACGTGATGGCAAATCATCTGCGGGAAGTAGTACGAGCAAACCAAGACAACCCAGGAAAAAGACGCAAGCGAGCCAGGAAACCAGTAAAACGCCGAAGGTGCAACCAGAGCAACCGGACCAGGCTGCGGAATCTGCAGCAAACCAGGAACCTAAAAAGCAGGGTCAAGTCAGAGCGCGCCGCAGGCGTGGCCGTCGTGGTCCTCGCACGCGGACTACTAGTTCAGAAACAAGTTCGCTTGCATCAGTATCTGAATCTACTGAAAGTAAAAATGATCAACCTGACGGGAACAAACCCGTAACAGATGTTGTGCCCGGTTCTGACAACCAGAATAACAATGCTGTGCGCCAGATCAGTGGCAGTGTGTCAGGCTATGTGGGGGATGAAAACGTGCCTTCTGAGGATGCTGCTCGAGCCGATAGCGCACCTGGGGAGGTATCTGCAGCTAAACCTGATGCGGCACCCGCACCACCAGATAGCGCCGGTATAACTCCATCTGCGCCGGCACCATCAGAACATACAGCGCCATCCCGCAGCGCGCCCAAACCTGCTGCCCCACCCGCCTCCATACCAGCGAACAAACCGGAAGAAAATACGGCCAGCAGTAATTCTGAGGCACCCACTACATCCTCTACACAGGAGGACTAGGAAACCGTTTTTTGAGCACCGTTGTTCGTGTTATAAACCATGCGCCTGCCTGATATGGTCAAGCAGGCCACGCGCACCCTCTTCCACAAGATCCAGCACCCGATCAAAGCCGTGTGGACCACCGTAATATGGATCAGGGACATCAGTAATACCTGCGTCAGGTGCAAACTCAAAAAATAAACTTAGCCTGTGGTGGCTTTTAGCAGGACATATTTGCTCAAGCAGTTCAAGATTATAGGCATCCATCGCCAATACGTAATCAAACACGTCGAAGTCACTGCGCGAAACTTTCCTCGCGCGCTGTGTGCTCAGATCAATACCCCGCTGCAAAGCGCTTTGCTGTGCCCGGGAGTCTGGCGGTTCACCGATATGATAGGCATGCGTTCCTGCCGAATCGATTTCAATAGTTTCAGACAGCCCATGTTTATCTACCAGGCGTGCAAATACACCTTGTGCTGTTGGAGAGCGGCAAATATTGCCCATGCAAACAAACAACACCCTGATTTTAGTCATGGTTTGAAAACAATCGATATTGATATGGATCAGTCTGAACCAGACCCGGACTTGGTTGATTCAAGCAATTCAAGAAAGTGCTTACGTGCCTCACCTGCTGTCATAAAGATATCAGCAAGCTCATCACCACACTGTGTCCTGATGGCATGCTCAAGTTTATCGAGTTCACCACGGAAACCTGATAGCGCCTCGAGTATCGGGCCGGTATTGCTCAGGCAGATATCACGCCACATCACCGGGTCGCTGGATGCGATGCGCGTAAAGTCACGCAGCCCACCTGCCGCATAGCGGAAAATCTCCTTCTGCTGCGGGCTATTGGCCAGCGCATGCATCAGTGCAAAGGCAAGCACGTGGGGCAGATGACTGGTAGCCGCTAAAATGTCATCGTGGTGTGAAACTTCCATTTCCATAACATTCGCACCAGTGTTCTGCCACATTGCGCGCACTTTCGATATAGCAGCAGGGTCTGTATCTTTGGCTGGCGTCAGAATGACGCGTTTGTTTTTAAAAAGTTGGCCATCTGCTGCATTGACACCGCTTTTTTCGTGGCCGGCAATCGGATGCGCAGGTACCAGGTTTTTTGGCACACAACCGAACACTTTTTGCGCTGCTTTAACAACAGCGACTTTGGCGCTACCTACATCGGTCAGCACAGTGTCTTCATTGAGATGATCCTTGATAGACGTCATAACTGCTCCCATAGCACCTAAGGGTACGGCAAGCACAACCATATCGGCATCTGTAACCGCAACTGATGGATCCAGGTTGTAACGATCAATGGCGCCAAGTTTAACGGCGTATTCGAGATTCTCTGCTTTGCGCCCTGATCCGATAATTTCCTTAACCATCCCTGCCTTGCGCAAGGCAAGCGCCAATGACCCGCCAATGAGTCCCACTCCGATAATGCACAGTCGTTCGATCATGCCAGCACTTTTTTCAAAGTATTGAGAAAGCGGCTATTTTCCGCCTGGGTGCCAACAGTAACGCGTAGATGATTCGGTAATCCGTAATTGGCCACCGGTCTTACAATAACGCCTTCTCGTAAAAGTGCATCATAAATCGGCGTTGCGGGCCTGCTAAAATTGATACACAGAAAATTACCCACCGACGGAATGGAATCCAGCCGCAACGTATCGATGCCCTTTTTAAGCTGCTCAAGGCCCTCCTGGTTGGTCTTAACACTTAAGTCTGTATGGTTACGGTCATAAAGCGCAGCCACAGCTGCTTTTTGAGCAAGCAAGTTAACATTAAATGGTTGACGTACCCGGTTAATCAGTTCGGTAAGGGGTTGACTTGCAATACCGTAACCAACACGCAGTCCTGCGAGCCCAAAGATCTTTGAAAACGTCCGCGTAACGAGCAAATTCGAATACTCCCGGATCAAGGGTATGGCTGTCTGATACTGAGCTTCTTGTACATACTCAAAATAGGCTTCATCGATTACAACAACAACATGTTCCGGGACATCTGCCATGAAGCTGTTGATCTGATCTGCTTTAATCCAGGTACCTGTTGGATTATTGGGATTGGCGATAAATACCAGCCGTGTTTTCTCGTTAATAACCTCGAGCAGTTGTTTAAGATCCTGGCCATAAGAACCTTCATGGTCGGCTGGTGATACCGGCACAATACGTGCAGTTGCCCCGCAGGCCTGAGTAACAATGGGATATACTGCAAAGGCGTGCTCGAAGAACAGGCTTTCATGTGCGGGCGTTAAAAATGTACGGGCCATGAGTTCCAGTAGTTCACTCGAGCCATTACCAACGGTTATTGCGCCAGGTTCCACAGCATGAAGTTCTGCAAGGGCGCAACGCAGTTCAGTACACCCGCCATCCGGGTAGCGGAATATTTGACCAGCAGTTGCCTGAATCGCTTGAAGCGCTGCAGGGCTTGGTCCGAGGGGATTTTCGTTTGATGCAAGTTTTATCGAGCCGGTGATTCCCAGCGCTTGTTCCAGATCTTCGATCGGTTTGCCCGGCTGATAGGGGACCAGACCGGCCACACCGGGCGCTGTCAGTGCAGTCAGTGGCATTTAATTATCTGCACGCGGGTATGATCCCAGCACCTTCAATAAGGACGCTTCCTGGTGCAATTCTTCAAGCGCCTGTTTGACTGTTTCGTCCTGTTCATGGCCTTCGATATCGATGAAAAACACATAATCCCAGGTGCCACGGCGGGATGGCCGCGATTCAATCCGTGACATGCTGATACCATGCCTGGCTAATGGTTCCAACAATCGATGCAAGGCACCGGGCTTGTTGTGCGCTGAAAGCAACAATGAAGTTTTGTCTTTACCTGAAGGCAACACCGCTTGTGTTCCAATAATCAGGAATCGCGTTGTATTACCCGGTTCGTCTTCAATATTTTTTGCGAGAACCTTAAGGCTATACAGCATGGCGGCATTTTCACCGGCAATCGCTGCACAGTCATCACGTTTCATGGCTAAACGTGCGGCCTCGCCGTTACTGGTTGCATCTACTCGCTCTGCCTGCATCAGGTTTGCATCCAGCCATTCCCGGCACTGTGCTAAAGCCTGTTGGTGGGCGTAGATAGTCCTTACGCTGGCATAGTTTTTCGCGCAGCTTAACAAATTGTGATGTATTTTCAGCTCCACATCACCGCAGATACGTAGTGGTGAGTTCAGGAACATATCCAGCGTGTGACTGACCGCACCTTCGGTAGAATTTTCGACAGCAACCACGCCAAACTGGGCTGCGCCTGCCTCGACCTCTCTGAATATCTCATCAACTGCACGAAGTGGTAAGGTTCTAACAGAATGACCGAAATGTTTTTCGACTGCAGACTGCGTGTACGTGCCCTCGGGTCCCAGGTAAGCAACTGTGATTGGTTGTTGCAGGGCAAGGCAGGCAGACATGATTTCGCGGAAGATCCGTGTCAGGGCGTCATCATCTAACGGGCCATCGTTTCGTTCGCTGATACTACGCAGAATCTCTATTTCACGTTCAGGCCGGTAAAAACCCTGTGTGTCACTGCTATTTTGCTGCTTGATGCGCGCGACCTCGAGCGCGTGATTGGCGCGCTCTGTGACAAGCCGCTGGATTTCCTGGTCCAGGGCATCGATACGCTCACGAATTAATTGAAGCTCTTGCTCGCTGTCTGAAGACATAGGTATTGGCCTTATTACACACTCATGCAATCTTACATCATGTTATAACGCACGCGCAGACAGGACACCCTCGATATTGCGTATAGCGCTCAATGTCCCATCAAGTACCGGGGCATTGACATCCAGCAGCGTATAGGCCGCATCACCACGCGACTCATTGAGCATATGGATAATATTCAGGCCTGCCTTGCCCAGGGCATGTGATATCTGCCCAACCATGTCCGGTACGTTGGAATTGGCCACCGCAAGCCTGTGACCTTCAGTGCGTGGCAACTTTGTAGCCGGAAAGTTAACCGAGTTGCGAATATTGCCGTTCTCCAAATAGTCGATTATCTGGTCAACGACCATCACTGCGCAATTATCTTCGGCCTCTGTGGTGGATGCTCCAAGATGTGGTAGCGCAATTACGCGTGGATGCGCTTTTAAAAGGTTGGTCGGGAAATCACAGACATAGGCATATAACTTACCTTCATCCAGCGCCTTACAGACAACTTCATCATCCACTACGCCTGCACGGGCAAAATTCAGAATGACGGCATTTGGTTTCATCAGGTTGACGCGTTTAGCGTCAATCAAGCCCTGTGTTGCCTCCACCAGTGGCACGTGGAATGTGATGTAATCTGAACAACGCAACAGATCCTCAACGCTGTCTGCCTGCTGAACTTCAGAAGATAGCTGCCAGGCACGCCGGACGGTTATATCAGGATCATAGCCAACTACTTTCATGCCAAGTGCCAGCGCTGCATTGGCAACTTCAACGCCAATCGCACCTAAACCCACAACACCCAGCGTTCGGCATGGCAGTTCAAAGCCCACAAAACCCTTCTTGCCGCTTTCGACCTGCTTGCTGATGCTGCCGTCATCTCCTTTAAGTCCGCGTGCAAAATCCCATGCCTGGCAGATGTTTCGAGATGCGCTCAACATGCCTGCAATCACCAGTTCTTTAACGGCATTGGCATTGGCGCCTGGCGCGTTAAATACAGGTATACCCAGCTGGCTTAATTTATCGACCGGTATGTTATTTACGCCGACCCCCGCTCGCCCCACTGCTTTAAGGGTTTGTGGTATTTCCATGTTGTGCATTTTGAAAGAACGCAACAAAATGGCATCCGGGTGTGTAATCTCCGAAGCAATTTCGTACTGTTCGCGTGGCAGGCGATCCAGGCCTTTTACGGAAATATTATTCAGCATCAATATCTTGAACATTGTATGAATAGCTGCCTAAGAAATGAATAAACCTGTATCAGTCGTTCCTGCAACTGCAAATCAGTTTGCACCAGAGCCTGAGCCGGTAAACACTTCGCGCACATTATTTCGTTATCAAGCTGACCGCTGCTCAAAATCTTTCATAAAACTGATGAGCGCGTCCACACCTTCCTCCGGCATGGCGTTATAAATACTGGCACGCATACCCCCCACCGAACGATGGCCTTTGAGTGCTGTCAGATCTGCTTCCCTGGCCTGTTGTAAAAATTCATCATTTAGCTCTTCATGGGCCAGAGTGAATGGTATATTCATCCAGGACCGGCAAGATGGCTCAACAGGGTTAGCATAAAAATCAGAATGGTCAATCAATTCGTAAAGTTTACGCGCCTTGCGTTCATTGATCTCGCCCATTACTGCAAGGCCACCCAGCTCTTTTAACCACTCAAACATCAAACCTGCCAGATACCACGCATAGGTTGGCGGTGTGTTGAACATCGAATCACTGGCCGCATGCGTCTTGTAATCAAACATGGATGGTGCATTATCAGGCAGGTGTCCTATCAGGTCATCGCGAACGATCACCAGCGTGAGCCCTGCTGGGCCGATATTCTTTTGTGCACCTGCGTAAATAATACCGAACCGTTCGACGGAAAGTGGCCGCGACAAGATCGTTGAAGACATATCAGCAACCAATGGCACTGATCCTGTGTTGGGTATCCAGTGAAACTCCACACCGCCTATAGTTTCATTCGGCGTGTAGTGCACATAGGCTGCATTTGAATTCAACTGCCAGCCATCTGGCGCAGGTATGGATCGATAGTTATCCGGTTCCGAGCTTGCAGCAATGTTGACAGTGCAAAACCGCTTGGCTTCGGTAATGGCTTTTTTACTCCACAATCCGGTTAGGATGTAATCAGCATCAGATCTACCGGCCAAGAGATTCATCGGCACCATCGAAAATTGGCTGGTTGCACCACCCTGCAAGAACAGCACTTTGTAGTTGGAAGGTATAGAGAGCAATTCTCGAAGATCAGCTTCGGTTTTTTCAGCAACAGACATGAACTCCTTGCCACGATGGCTCATTTCCATGATAGACATGCCAGTGCCGTGCCAATCGAGTATTTCCTTTTGAGCGCGCGCTAGCACAGCGGTGGGCAACATGGCCGGTCCAGCACTAAAATTAAAAACCCTGCTCATGATTTGTCCTGGTTTTCCATCATGGCGATTTTTTCAACACCCACCAATTTTTCATCATCATCCAATCTGATCAGCGTAACACCCTGCGTGTTTCTACCCATCACCGACACTTCTGAAACACGCGTTCTAACCAGGGTACCGTTGCTGCTGATCAGCATGATCTCGTCCTCCTCATCAACTTGCAGGGCGCAAATGGCATTTCCATTCCTTTCGCTCGTCTGTAAAGAAATCACACCCCGCCCCGCCCGGCCCTGAATTGGGTACTCATCAACGGGCGTACGCTTGCCGAATCCTTTCTCTGCAACTGTGAGAATATCGCCGTCACGCACCACAATCAGTGCATTAACTGAATACCCTTTGGTAAGTCCTATGCCCCGCACACCTCGTGCTGGCCTGCCCATGGGCCTCACCTGCTGTTCGTTAAAACGAATGGCTTTGCCCGAAGTTGCAAATAACATAATGTCTTGCCGGCCATCAGTCAGCGCTACATCGACCAGCGTGTCATCATCCACCAACTCAAGCGCAATGATGCCATTAGATCTCGGGCGGGAAAAATCTGACAACGGTGTTTTCTTGACCAGACCGGTTGTTGTTGCCATAAAAATATAACGATCACTTGGAAACTCACGAACCGGCAGAACCGCGTTGATTCGTTCACCATCATGCAATGGCAGCAAATTTATGATGGGTTTACCACGCGCCGCCCTCCCTGCCTGGGGTAAATCGTAGACCTTTAGCCAGTACACCTTGCCCCTGGACGAGAAGCACAGCAGCGTATCATGTGTATTGGCCACGAACAGCTTGTCGATAAAGTCTTCTTCCTTGACCCGGGTAGCAAATTTACCCCGGCCTCCCCGCCGCTGCGCCGTGTAATCATCCGCCGGCTGAGACTTGGCATAGCCGGCATGCGACAGGGTGACCACCACATCCTCCTCAGTGATCAGATCCTTCATACTCAAACCGATGTGCTGCTCGATAATCTCCGAGCGCCGATCATCGCCAAACTGGTTGCGAACCGCTTCTAGCTCTTCCCGAACAACGGCAATCATCAAGTCCGGGTCTGTCAACACATCAAGTAGTTTATTAATTTTATCTAATAATTCCTTGTATTCATTAAATATTTTATCTTGTTCAAGGCCGGTTAATCGCTGCAGACGCAGATCCAGAATGGCCTGGGCCTGGGCCTCTGATAAGCGGTATTCATCGCCATGTAACCCGTATTCCGGCCCCAGATTATCCGGTCGCGAACTGCTGACTTCGGCGACTTTGAGCATGTCGATTACGATACCCGGCTTCCAGCGCTGCGCCATAAGCTTAACGCGCGCCTCGGCAGGGCCTGCCGATGCCTTGATCAGTGCAATGACCTCATCGATATTGGTCAGCGCAATCGCCTGGCCTTCCAGAATATGTGCGCGTTCCCGCGCCTTTTTTAAGTCAAAGATGGTGCGCCGGGTGACCACCTCGCGGCGGTGTGCCAGAAAAGCCTCCAGCATCTCCTTGAGATTCATCAACTGAGGCCGGCCTTGATTCAAGGCCACCATGTTGATCCCAAATACACTTTGCAACTGGGTATGCTGGTACAGATTATTCAGCACCACGTCCGCTACCTCGCCTCGCTTGAGCGTGATGACCACCCGCATGCCATCCTTGTCAGACTCGTCTCTGAGTTCGCTGATACCTTCAATTTTTTTCAGCTTGACCAGATCGGCAATTTTTTCGAGCAACCTTGCCTTGTTGACCTGAAATGGCAGTTCCGTCACCACGATCGCTTGCCGGGCCTGTGCGCCGATTTCCTCGGTATGGCTGCGCGCGCGCACATAAATACGGCCGCGTCCGGTCTGATAGGCTTCGCGTATACCACTTACCCCGTTAATAATGGCAGCCGTTGGAAAATCCGGTCCCGGCATTATTTGCATCAGTTCATCGACACCAAGCCCGGAATTCTCAATCAGCGCAATACAGGTATTGATGACTTCTGTGAGGTTATGCGGCGGTATGTTGGTTGCCATACCCACTGCAATGCCGGATGAACCATTGACCAATAAATTTGGAATACGTGCGGGTAAGACCGTTGGTTCATGCTCTGATGCATCATAGTTCGCCACAAAATCAACGGTTTCACGATCGATATCGGCGATTAGTTCATGGGCAATCCGCCCCATGCGTATTTCGGTATAGCGCATGGCCGCCGGTGCATCGCCATCGACCGAACCGAAGTTACCCTGGCCGTCGACCAGCATGTAACGCATGGAAAATGGCTGCGCTAACCGCACGATGGTGTCGTACACAGCGGTTTCCCCATGTGGATGGTATTTACCAATCACATCGCCGACGATACGCGCAGATTTTTTATACGCCTTGTTCCAGTCGTTGCTCTGTTCGAGCATGGCGTACAAAACGCGCCGGTGCACCGGTTTTAACCCGTCACGCACGTCCGGTAGCGCGCGGCCCACGATAACGCTCATGGCATAGTCCAGATAGGACTGCCTCATCTCGTCCTCGAGATTAACGATGATGACTTCTTTTGCGAATTCCGTCATGGCAATGTCATGAACTGCGATCAGCGCTCTGAATGGGTCGAAATATGAAGGGCTTATTTTATCACAAGCGGCGTGGTAGCAGTGTATAGAAAACGGCGTTTAGAGGGCTAATGAGTCAGTCTGTGAGATGCTGTAGGGCTCAAATACGCCTGTTTTCAGCTTGACCAAACGATAAACAGGCTGTTTTAGCGCGATTTTGCGCCAAGGATGTTCAGCCTGCGAAAAGAGGGTATCAGCGCGCGTTGTTCAGATAATGGGCCGCCAATGCCAGATCTTCAAAACACGTGATTTTAATGTTGTCCGAGCGGCCTTCCACCAATAGCGGGTACGACCCTGCATGCTCCATGGCCGAAGCCTCATCGGTAACCGCCAAACCCTGGTCGGCGGCCTTTTTGAGTGCGTGAAGTAACGGACCGATCCTGAACATTTGCGGGGTCAGGGCATGCCACAAACCATCGCGCTCCACCGTTTGGCCGGACCTACCCTCATAATCTGCGCGCTTCATGGTATCCCGCGCCGGCATGGCCAGCAGCGCACCATCCGGGTGCTGTCGACACGCGTCAATCAAACGGTCAATATCTGTATGGCGCAGACATGGCCGGGCTGCATCATGAATCATCACCCAGTCCTGTTCGGTGAGCCCCTGTTCCAGCAGGGCCTGAAGGCCGTTTTTGACGGATGCCTCACGCTTTTGACCGCCCGTTACGGTCACCACAGGTTTGTCGGTTGTAAGTGTGAGCGTGTGCCAATAGGCGTCATTCCCAGCCAATACAATGACGACGCCCTCGATCCTCGGGTGCGATAGCAACGCCTCCAGTGTCCATTGCAACATGGCCTTGCCGTTGAGCTCTAGATACTGCTTAGGCGTATCTGCGCCGATGCGGCGGCCACTGCCTGCTGCAGGTACGACTGCCCAGCATCGTCCAAGTGTCATTGCGTTGCCTCGTTGTATTCTTTTGGCAAGGAAGATGACTTGGATTGATCCGGTTGCTTTTCGATTACCTGGATAAAAATCTCACCTTCACGAATCATCCCGAGTTCCGCGCGCGCCCGTTCTTCGATCGCATTTAAACCCTCTTTGAGATCACGGACTTCAGCCTGAAGTGCGCGGTTACGCGCCCTTAAGTTCTTGGTTTTGGCAACCTGTACATCGTATTTGGCACGTAAGCGCTCCAAATCCTTGATCCCGCCTTCGCCGATCCACAGGCGATACTGTAACAATAACAACAGGATGATTAGCGCACCGAACAATAGCCTCATATGCCAAGGTTACCGCGAGTTTGATTGTCGTCGCCATACTTCAATTGAACTCCCGGTTGAGATACGACAAAACAGGGCTGTTAGATAGACCGAAATGCTTGCCGGCCTGCATATCGGCCTGCAGTACCGAGTTCTTCTTCAATACGCAGCAACTGATTATACTTGGCTACCCTGTCAGAGCGTGACAAAGAGCCGGTTTTAATCTGTGTCGCCTGCGATCCCACAGCAAGATCGGCAATCGTTGTATCTTCTGTTTCACCAGAGCGGTGTGAAATAATAGCGGCATACCCGGATTCGGCAGCCATACCGATTGCATCGAGTGTTTCGGTCAATGTTCCAATCTGGTTGAGTTTGATCAGAATTGCATTTGCAATCTTTTTGTCGATCCCAACGCGAAAAATATCCGTGTCGGTCACGAACAGGTCATCACCGACTAATTGAACTGAATCCCCAAGCCGCTGAGTGAGCTGGGCCCATCCATCCCAGTCATCTTCCGCCATGCCATCTTCTATTGAAAGTATGGGATATTGGTCCACCCAGGCTGACAGGGTGTCAATAAACTGGTCAACGTTCAATAGCCGGCCTTCGGATGCAAGATCATAGACACCATCACGGTAAAATTCGGAACTGGCGGCATCCAGACCAAGCCAGACATCACTACCCGCCTTGTAGCCTGCCAAATCTATGGCTTCCAGGATCACTTCGATGGCCTGCTCATTGGATGAAAGATCAGGCGCAAACCCACCTTCATCACCAACTGCCGTATTCAATCCGCGGCTTTTTAGCACCTGTTTTAAGGTATGAAAGATTTCAACACCGTAACGAAGGGATTCTGAAAAACTGGGCGCACCGGCAGGAATAATTAAAAACTCTTGCAGGTCGATACTATTATCGGCATGCACACCGCCATTGATAATATTCATCATGGGTACCGGCATGGTGCATTCGCCTTTTGGCATGAGATAGCGGTACAACGACACGTTTTGTTCGCGCGCCGATGCATGTGCAACAGCCAACGATGCTGCGAGTATCGTATTGGCACCCAAGCGTCCCTTGTTCGGTGTACCGTCCAGTTCGATCAAGCGTTCATCAACCGCACGCTGCCCGGTCGATTCCATGCCAGCCAATGTGTGCGCAATCTCGCCGTTCACATACGCAACAGCCGTGAGCACGCCCTTGCCCAGATAACGATTGCTATCTCCATCACGCAGTTCAAGCGCCTCCTTGCTACCGGTAGACGCACCAGATGGCACAGCTGCCCGCGCTGTTGCCCCCGATGCAAGCGTTACTTCAGCCTCAACTGTAGGATTACCGCGAGAATCGATGATTTCCCTGCCTATGATCTTGTTAATTTTCGACATGATTTCCCTGAATGAATATCGATGCTTTGGTGTTCCCGGCTGAAAGCGCCGGGATCGGTATGGTTTAACCCAGATCCTGCGATGATTCAACAAAGCCGCGTCCCTTGACGGCCTGGTCGATGACCATCAATGTTTGCAGCAATTCGCGCATCATGGGCAAAGGCCATGCATTGGGCCCATCGCTCAGCGCCTTCCCGGGTTCCGGGTGTGTTTCCATAAAAATACCCGATACACCGGCTGCGACTGCCGCACGCGCCAATACGGGCACATACTCACGCTGACCGCCGGAACTGGCCCCCTGGCCCCCTGGCAACTGAACAGAATGTGTGGCATCGAACACAACCGGGCAACCGGTATCCCGCATGGCGGCCAATGAGCGCATATCGGAAACCAGGTTATTATAGCCAAACGATACACCGCGCTCACAAACCATCAATTGCTCGTTTCCAACAGCATGTCCTTTCTCGACGACATTTTTCATGTCCCACGGTGCCAAGAACTGGCCTTTCTTGATGTTC
Organism: Gammaproteobacteria bacterium; assembly: GCA_036985915.1. GTDB lineage: Bacteria > Pseudomonadota > Gammaproteobacteria > JAJDYQ01 > JAJDYQ01 > BTQO01. The sequence goes on from BTQO01000001.1 coordinate 21,464, forward strand.
ACTGGAAGACCTTGGCGTGCAACTTTCTGAATGAAATTCGTTTGTCTGCATAAAAACGCAGGTGTTTGAAGCACATCAACCACTGAGGCGACTTCTTCCAACGGGGTGTCTTCGTGTACATCGGTTAATACCGGTACACCGATCATTTGCTTGACCTCGCCCAGGATGCGCAACCCCGCTTCAATACCCAAACCCCTGAAGCTGGACGTTGATGAACGATTGGCTTTGTCGAACGATGACTTATAGATAAACGGGATGCCAAGCTGATCCGTCAGCGCTTTCAACGTCCCGGCAGTGTCCATTGCCAGCTGTTCGCTTTCAACAACACAGGGGCCGGCTATTAGAAACAACGGTTTGTCCAGACCTGCTTCAAATCCACATAATTTCATGTGTGCACTTCCCTGCCGGCCCAATAATCGCTTGCGCCGTCGCATCCCCGCAGCTTAAGGCCCCTGCTCCAATCTACAGCGAACCCGGCTATTAGAAACAACGGCTTGTCCAGGCCTGTTGCAAATCCACAAAGGTTCATGCCGTTGCCGCCTGATGGTGTTGCTGTTGACACTCAACTGCTGCGCCGACGAACCCCGTAAACAAAGGGTGGCCATCGCGCGGCGTGGAGGTAAACTCGGGATGGAACTGGCAACAGACAAACCATGGATGGCCAGGCAATTCGACCATCTCCACCAAAGAACCGTCACGGGAAAGCCCGGAAATGGCCATGCCCGCTTTTTCCATCGCTTCGCGATAGTGATTATTGAATTCATACCGATGCCGGTGCCGTTCTAGAATTTCCTGCTTACCATAATATTTACGTGCCAGGGATTTTTCCTTGAGCACACAGCTTTGCGCGCCCAGACGCATCGTGCCGCCAATATCCGAATTACTGTCACGCTTTTCCACCGCACCCTTCTCATCCAACCATTCGGTTATCAGGCCGATCACAGGATGTGGCGTTTCAGGATCGAACTCGGTGCTATGGGCAGCTTTGAGTCCTGCAACATTACGTGCATACTCAATCACCGCAACCTGCATCCCAAGGCAGATACCCAAATAGGGAATTCCATTTTCACGTGCATAGCGTACTGCCATGATCTTGCCTTCAATACCACGCTCACCAAATCCCCCCGGGACCAGTATGGCATCCATATTTTCCAAAACACCTATGCCCTCTTGTTCGATTGTTTCTGAGTCAACGTAATGAATATTGACCTTGGTCCGTGTATTGATGCCGGCATGCGCCAACGCTTCGTTTAACGATTTATAAGCGTCAACAAGATCCACATATTTACCGACCATAACAATATCGACCTCTGCGCTATGTACTTCAAGTAAATCAGACACCCGTTGCCACTCGGTGAGGTCAATGGTGCCGGGACGAATGCGCAATTTCCTGATCACGATGTCATCCAGCCCCTGTTCATGGAACAACAACGGAATGCGGTAAATGCTGTCGACATCCGGTGCTGAAATTACCGCACGTAGTTCAACGTTGGTAAACAAAGCGATCTTGCGGCGCTCTTCTTCGGGCAGAGGATCATTGGCACGACACAACAGGATGTCGGGCTGTATACCAATGGACCGTAATTCCTTCACCGAGTGTTGTGTCGGCTTGGTCTTGATTTCGCCCGATGCGTTGATATACGGCACCAGGGTCAGGTGAATATAAATCGCCCGGTCATGGCCCAGCTCGACACCTAACTGGCGTATCGCCTCCATAAACGGGAGGGATTCGATATCGCCCACGGTGCCGCCGATCTCGACCAGCGCCACATCAACACCCTTCGCACCCTCCTGGATGGATGCCTTGATCTCATCGGTGATATGGGGGATGACTTGCACCGTAGCGCCCTGGTACTCGCCACGGCGTTCCTTGCGTATGACGTTTTCGTAGATCTGGCCGGCGGTGTAATTGTTGCTGCGGCGCATCGGCGTGCGAACAAAGCGCTCGTAGTGACCAAGGTCCAGGTCTGTCTCCGCGCCATCATCGGTGACATACACTTCGCCGTGCTGAAAGGGGCTCATCGTCCCGGGATCAACATTGATATAGGGATCGAGCTTGATCAGGGTGACTTTAAGGCCGCGTGCCTCAAGCAAGGCAGCAAGCGACGCCGCTGCTATCCCCTTGCCTAATGAGGAAACCACACCGCCCGTGATAAAGATAAAAAGTGTCATGGACCTTGAAGACATTGCGCGGCTAAAAACAGCGCCGCCGGACGGGAGTGCACAGTAACAGAAGCGGGGCTGACATACAATTGGAACAACGGTCGTCGGATTAGAAAATGATATGCAATTCAGCTAGATAACAACACTAAACGATCACCGCGAACAGACGCACGCCCGTTAAAGCCGCACAGACAATCTGCATCAATACATCGTTTAATCACTTTCAATCATTTCGACCACAAAATCATAGCCGGTGCCGTTGTTTGGCGTGACAAACGGTTCGCAGACGGTATATCCGGCCACCGCAGCCAGTTCGTTATCGACATAAATCAACGGTACCCGGGAGCGTCGCCAGGGTGGGATGCGCCATTCCTGAAAGAGTTTTTTCAGATCGTGCGTACTGCCGCGTTGTGCCGGCCGGCATCGTTCACCGCCTTGTCTGAATCGAACCGATACCTGTTTGCCTTCGCATCGTTCAATCGCAATTCCCTGGCTGGCGGTTGGTTTTGTTCGTACGACACTGTTGAGTGCATTGATGCGGAGTGGTTCGTCCAGATTATCCCAGGACAGCACGGTGGCAGGATCAAACGCCGTAACTGGCACGCCGGCAAACAAACGATCCTGATAGCGACGCACCCAGGCACCGGGCCATTCGACCAATGGTTCGCGGTCGTGACCCGCTGTTAAGACCTCGTTTAAGATCCGTTTCAATAGCACGGTGCTTGGTAATTGCACGCCAGCCTGCGCGAGCCAGGCACGCAACACTGCGGCTTGGCGTTCGGGGGTAAGTTGATTGAGCCTGTTCACCGATAGTGTGCGCTCACCCTCAAAAACAATATTATCCAGGTCAGACTGCGCAATGTCTTTGACCAGTTTTGCAAGATTTGCACTATGTTCGGCCGACCGGCTTAACGTGGCCGCAGCAGACGGCCAGCGTTTTTTCAGTGTTGGCATGATTTCATGTCGCAGGAAGTTTCGATCCAGATCACGATTCTGGTTTGAGTCATCTTCAAGCCAGTCGAGTGAGTGTTCACGGGCGTAACGCAGTAATTCTTTTTTCGGGATTGGTAAAAATGGCCGAATTAGCCTGCCTGATCCAAATGTTACAATTTTCGGCATGGAAGACAGACCCGTTGGACCCGCACCCCTTAACGCCTGCAACAAAAATGTTTCAGCCTGATCATCCTGGTGGTGTGCCAACAACAAGCAGCCACCTTCCTTGAGCAGCGACTGAAATGCTCCGTACCGCGCCTTTCTGGCAGTTGCCTCCGGGCCCAATTCAGGATCCCGTATTGCATCCACGTGGCGGGTTACAAGCTCAATTTCCAGTTGATTGCATACCTGCTGGCAATGTGCGGCCCAATGATCGGCATCCTGATGCAAACCATGATGCACGTGAACAACCTGCACCGGTTTTTCAAGCCTGTCCCGAAGCGTAGTCGTTGCATTCAGCAACACATGTGAATCAAGGCCGCCACTATAGGTGACCCAGAATTTGGAAACATCCGGAATCTTGCAAAGATATGCGTACAGGTGTTCGTGAAGGTCGGTCATTTCAAGCTTTGTATACTGTCAGTCAACACCCATACCTGACCCGATTGCAGCAAAGCAGTTTAATCCTTGAATACACCATAATGCATGAGTCGTTCATACCGGGCGTTGAGCAATTGGTCTGTGGACAAGCTGTCAAGTTCACCGAGTAGTGTGTGCATGCGTCGCTTGATGCGTTCACTCATTACGTCGACATTGCGGTGCGCACCACCCAGCGGTTCCTCAATAATTTCATCAATCAGGCCAAAAGCATATAGCCGATCCGACGTAATGCCCATGGCCTTGGCGGCATCACGCGCCTTTTCGGCGCTTTTCCAGAGGATGGATGCACATCCCTCGGGGGATATCACCGAATAGGTACTGTACTGGAGCATTAACACGCGATCACCGACACCAATGGCCAGTGCGCCGCCTGAACCACCCTCGCCGATCACGGTGCAGATGATAGGCGTTTTCAGGTTGGCCATGGCCTGCAAGTTTCGGGCAATGGCTTCACTTTGGCCGCGTTCTTCAGCGTCAATACCAGGATAGGCCCCCGGTGTATCAATCATCGTTAAAACGGGCAGGTGAAATCGCTCGGCCATTTGCATCAGTCGCAACGCCTTGCGGTAACCCTCGGGTCTGGGCATACCAAAATTGCGACGAACTTTTTCGCGCGTATCGCGCCCCTTCTGATGACCGATCACCATCACCGGCCGGTCATCAAGATAGGCAAGGCCGCCGATGATGGACGGGTCGTCTGCAAAGGCACGATCGCCATGAAGCTCCTGGAAATCAGTGAATATGCGCGGGATGTAATCTTCCGTGTAGGGTCTCAGCGGGTGACGGGCCAGCTGCGCAATCTGCCAGGCATCGAGTGATGAGAAGAGTTTTTCAATCAGTTTGTCCCGTTCCTGAACCAACTTGCCGACCGCATCACTGGTATCAACATCGCCATGCTCGCCGACATTACGAAGTTCCCCAATCTTCGCGTCGAGTTCGACAATCGGCTGCTCAAATTCAAGATAATTCAGATCCATGAGACTGTTACTGTTTTATATCAATGGTTTATATTATATATCTCAATGAATTATTAACAACAGTCTGGTGTGATTTTTAACCCGTCCCAGGTTGCGCACATGCGCTCAATGCACCGTCGCAGCGGATGGAAATTCCAGTTTGACATTATCCGGTCCAAGCAGTCCTCGCAGGGCTTCCAGGAACTCTTCCGATGGCCGGATATGCCACGCCCTGCCCAACCACACCGGTGCTTGGGCACCCTTATTATGATATTCGATCACCACCGGGCAATCCCCCTTGTGGCGTGACTTGATAAGCTCGCGCAAGTGCAGCATGAACGCATTGTCCAGTTTCGAGATATCCATGGTCAGTCGCAGACAACGGGCATAATGCGCGCGGGCGTCATCAATATCCCATAGCTTGTTTGCAGTGAGCCGCATTGAGCCTGAAAAATCATCGTAGGCAAGCGTCCCTTCAACTACGATCAGCCTGTCTTTGCTGACCAGATGCCGATATTCCATATAGACATCACCAAACAAGCGGACCTCTAAACGACCACTGCGGTCATCCAGTGTTACAAAAGCCATAGAACCGCGACGGGAGTTACGTTTCTGGATGGAAACAACCAGCCCGGCAATGATTGCTTTGACACCGGAGGCTGCATAAATATTAATGTAACCCGTTTCGCTTAACAGCGCTTCAATTTCAGATAAACGATGAGTTGTTATTTGCTGAATATCATGTTCGTATTGAGTGACTGGATGACCCGTTAAATAAATTCCCAACGTATCTCTTTCCCCCTGCAACCGCTGCAAATCACTCCAGGGTTTGGTGTCAATCCAGTCGAAATCGATGTTACCTGCCTGGCTGGCATCCTTTACCAAGAAAAGATCGTCCTGTCCCATGTTCCTGTCCCGCGTGTGCTTATCAGCCGCCTGCAAAACCCTGTTCAGGTTCTCGATTTGGCCGGCACGATTTGAATCTATGCAGTCCATGGCACCGGAACGAATCAGGGCTTCGACCACTCTTCGATTCACTTTTTGCATATCCAAACGTTTTGCAAAATCCAACAGGTTTTTATATGGTCCCTCAGAATCACGCGCTTGCACCATAATATCGATTGCGGCTTGACCAACACCTTTGATAGCACCAAGACCATACATAATTTCATGTTCGCCGTGCACCGTAAAACGAAATGACGATTGGTTGATATCGGGTGGAAGAATGGTAAGCCCCATGCGGCGACATTCATCGACCAACATCACGATCTTGTCCGTGTTGTCCATATCTGCCGATAGTACAGCTGCCATAAAGTCAGACGGATAGCGCGCTTTTAACCAGGCCGTCTGGTAAGCGAGCATTGCATAAGCAGCTGAGTGGGACTTATTGAAACCATAACCTGCAAATTTTTCAATTAACTCGAAAATATCGCCTGCCAAGCGAGGATTGACCGAATTCTTTTCTGCGCCATTTACAAACACGGCCCTTTGCTTAGCCATTTCTTTTGGTAGTTTTTTCCCCATAGCTCTACGCAAAAGATCGGCTTCACCTAGCGTATAACCGGAGAGTACCTGCGCGATTTGCATGACTTGTTCCTGGTAAAGAATAACGCCGTAGGTAGGACTCAGAATCCGCTCCAGTGAAGGGTGCGGATACCTGACTTCCGCACGTCCGTGCTTTCGGTTGATAAAATCATCGACCATGCCCGATTGCAAAGGACCAGGCCTGAACAGGGCCACTAGTGCAATGATTTCATGAAAACCATCAGGCTGAAGACGTTTGATAAGATCCTTCATACCGCGTGATTCCAGCTGGAAAACCGCTGTCGTTTCGCATCGTTTTAATAATTCGAAAGCCTTCGGATCATCAAGCGGTATTGTTGTAATATTGATAGTTTGACCATTCTGCCTGTTGTTTATACTCTTTACCGCGCGATCGATAATGGTCAGTGTTCGAAGGCCCAGAAAATCAAATTTAACCAGGCCAACCATCTCTATATCACTTTTATCGAACTGCGTAACAAGTCCACCACCACCTTGTTCACAATAAAGTGGTGTGAAATCGGTTAATTGTGTAGGCGCGATAACCACACCGCCTGCATGCTTGCCTGCATTGCGCGCCAGACCTTCCAGTTGTTTGGCAAGGTCGATAACGGAACGTACTTCTTCATCAGAATCGTACTCCTGTTTGAGTTCTTTATCTTCGAGCGCCTTATCCAGTGAAATGCCAATTTCGAAGGGAATTAATTTTGCAATTCGATCGCCAACACTATATGAATACCCAAGTACGCGTGCTACGTCACGAACAACAGCCTTGGCTGACATGCTGCCGTAGGTGATAATTTGTGATACATGATCACGCCCATATCGCTCTGCCACATAGTCGATCACCCTGTCTCTGCCTTCCATACAAAAATCTATATCAAAGTCCGGCATGGAGACACGCTCAGGATTTAAGAATCGCTCAAACAGCAGTTCGTAACGAATCGGATCCAAGTCTGTTATACCCAAAGACCAGGCAACCAACGAACCTGCACCTGATCCACGTCCGGGGCCGACCGGTATGTCGTTATCTTTTGCCCACTGAATAAAATCGGAAACGATCAGGAAATATCCCGAATAACCCATACGCTTGATTACACCAAGCTCCATATTCAGGCGTTCATCGTACTCCCGCCTTGACTCTTTTTTTATTTCAATATACGCACTTAGCCGCCTATCGAGGCCTGTTTTTGCCTGTGTATCCAGGAAATTATCCAGTGTTTGGCCTTTAGGTACCGGAAAATCCGGCAAGTAATTACCGTGTAACTTAAGTTCAAGGGTGCAACGTTTGGTTATTTCTACACTGTTTTCCAACGCTGCCGGGATATCTTCAAATAATTCAGACATCTCCTGCGGTGTGCGCAGATATTGTTGCATTGTGTAGTTGCGTTGCCTGCGTGTATCACTGAGCACATAGCCTTCACTGATGCAGACACGCGCCTCATGCGCTTCGTAGTCTTCTTTCTCAATGAATCGTACATCGTTGGTGGCAACCACAGGAATATGAAATGAATTCGCTAGTTGAGTTGCATCATGTAAATAGTCTTCTTCACCAGCTCTTCCTGTTCTGCTGATTTCCATGTAGTAGCTATCAGGAAATAAACGCTTCCAAAACTCTACCCTTTGACATGCCAGATCGTGTTTTCCATTCAGTAATGCACGGCCAATATCGCCCTGGAAGCCACCGGATAGCGCAATCAGGCCTTGTGTTGATTCTTTAAACCAGTTACGACTAATTACAGGTGCGTTTCGTTGTTGACCCTCAAGGTAGGATCTTGATACCAAGCGCGAGAGATTCCTGTACCCACGCTCATTACAACTCAATAGAACAAGACGTGAAGGTTTGCTTGGATTTTCCTCATCCTCAATCAGGCACTCGACACCAATGATTGGCTTGACGCCCGCCTTTATTGAAGCTTGATAGAATTTAACCATGGCAAACATATTTGAGAAATCTGTTATTGCCAGAGCAGACATACCATACTCAGCCGTCTTGGCGATGAGCTGATTAACTCTACATAAACCATCCACCAAAGAATACTCTGAGTGAATATGCAAGTGCGCGAATTCAATATTCATGCATTCAACCCGATTGTTTTATAAATCGTTTTACAGGTGCGAAAGATTGTCTATGCATTTCTGTTGGCCCCATGGTGTTAAGGCTCATCAGGTGTTTGCGCGTCGGGTAACCTTTGTTTTGCGCAAACCCATAGCCTGGATATTTTTTATCCAGATCGCACATCTCGTTATCTCGAGATACCTTTGCAAGAATAGACGCAGCAGCTATGCATGCAACTTTTGCATCGCCACGGACTATCGTTGTAACTGTGCATGGTATTTCTGGAATTTGATTGCCATCAACCAGCGCCCGATGTGGACGCTCAGTCAACCCATTAAAAGCACGGCTCATGGCAAGCAGGCTGGCCCTCAGAATATTCAACTCATCAATCTCAAATACCTCAGCACGGCCTATTGACCAATCAAGCGCATAACAACGAATTTTCTTCGCTAAAAAAGCACGTTTTTTAGCACTCAGTTTCTTTGAATCATCAAGTCCTGGAATTATCTGGTCGGGATTAAGTATAACTGCCGCAGCAATAACAGGCCCGGCAAGTGGCCCCCTTCCTGCTTCATCAAGGCCTGCCGCACTTCCTTCCAGATGGTGATAATCAAAGAAAGATTGCTGGATCATGGTGTCATAAATTCCATGATTGCGGAAGCAGCTTTCTGGTTAGCGTTGGTACGAAGCTTCAGGTGAATACCCGTAAATTCCTGTTCCAGTTTTCGTGTACCTTCAGTATCACTTAAGATTCTTTTAATTTCATTGGCAAAGTTTTCAGGAACCGCCTGTTCCTGAATATACTCCTTTGCAACCTCATGTCCTGCCAGATTGTTGGGTAGAGAATATTGATTGACGGTCATCAGTTTCTTCATATAACGATAGGTTAATGGTGACATCTTGTACCCAATCACCATTGGCCGTTTGCAAAGCATGGCTTCTAGTGCAGCGGTTCCCGAAACAACCATTACGGCATCCGAAGCCGTCATTGCCACTTGTGATTGTTTCGTTAATAATCTAATAGATATATCTGCTGCATAATTATCAACCATGCTTTTAAATAGCTTATATACTGTATCTGTGGCCATGGGCGAAATAAATTTTATTTTCGGCACATTTTTGCTCAACTGCCTCATTGCCTTGCAGAACACCGGGCCCATGCGCTTAACCTCACCTATCCTGCTGCCAGGGAGTACAGCAACAACGCAATCATCAACAGTCAGTCCCAAGGTAGTACGTAGTTCAGTCCTTTTTGATTCTATGGGTATTAAATCGGCTAGAGGGTGGCCTACATAACGAGCGTTGATACCATGCTCTTTATAAAATTGCTCTTCAAAAGGGAACAACGTCAACATCAGATCTACTGCACGTCTGATTTGGTTCACACGTGCTGCACGCCATGCCCACACCGAGGGGCTAACATAGTGAATTGTTAGTATCCCATGAGATTTAAGTTTTTCTTCCAGCTTAAGATTAAAATCCGGGGCATCCACACCAATGAACAAGTCTGGTGGATCCATTAACAACTGATTAATCAGTTTTCGTCGAATGGAGAAAATTCCTGGTAATCGTGTCAGCACTTCAGCAAACCCCATTACAGAGAGCTTTTCCATGTCAAACGATGGTTTGCATCCTTCAGCAATCATCTGAGGTCCGGCGATACCGTAGGTTTGAATTTCTGATGCATGATCCTTCAACGAACGGATTAACCCTGCGGCAAGAAAATCACCAGACACCTCACCTGCAACCATTGCGATGCGCATCAGTCTACCCGGTTAGAGTTGCCATGAAATTTAGGAGAACTCTGATTTATTCTTAAGCTTCCACAGTACACGACCCCAGGGAAGGGGGAGGTAGAGCGACGCAGGAGGCCAAAGCCGACGACCCCAGGGAAGGGGGAGGTAGAGCGACGCAGGAGGCCAAAGCCGACGACCCCAGGGAAGGGGGAGGTAG
>BTQO01000002.1:0-27541 GCA_036985915.1 Gammaproteobacteria bacterium
ATAGGGCAATCCACTTCATTTGTGTACCAGTGAGGCTGTAACATTGATCGTGCCGTTCAGATACTTCAACACCTCTCCAAAAGACGATGCGACCCTTGATATTACTGGCCGCATCCTTTGGTTCTGGATAATACCGGGCTGCATCCTGGTTCACGCCATCACCAACCGACAATGCCATAAACTGGCCACACCTTTCCAAGGTGCAGGTGTATGCTGCGTATACACACACGTTGATGGCTAGGGGGTGGTTACGTGCAGGCCGAACGCTGGAATGAGGCAAATGATAGGTGCTCTTAAGTGATGCCTCAATGCGCGAAAAACCCGAACCCCGTGGCTACCCGGACACCCGTTATTCATACCCCCCGGCATGGTTTTCCCTGACCATAGCCACGATGTCGACAAGATCGATGCCGTCCGGTCGTTTCCGGGTGATTAGGGGGCCAGTCCGTGATCCTTGAAGCGGGTAATTGCCTGGTTGCACCCAAGGGAGAATGTCACAGCGGTGAAGTCTTTGGCAGTAAACCCGTTATCAGCCTGGATGCAATCAAAATTACGTAACACGATGGAAATAACTGATTACCAATTCGGCCGCATTGAGATTGGAGGTGAACCGTTTAATTCAGACATCATCATCTTTCCGGATCGCGTTCAGGACAAATGGTGGCGAAAGGAAGGCCACTCCCTGCACACGGATGACCTTACGGAAATCATCGAATTTGCGCCTGACGTGCTGGTATTAGGCACCGGTTATTACAACCAGATGAAGATACCGGACAGCACACGACGCTGGCTGGAAGACCGGGGTGTGAAGGTCGTGTCGGACAAAACAACTGAAGCCGTCAAGAAATTCAACGCCTTACAGAAACAATCCGCCCGCGTTGTCGCAGCACTACACCTGACCTGTTGATCAATGGTCACGATCAGGCATGATCGTGCATACGATACACCGCTCCTCCCTCGGCCCGTCAAACTCGCACAGAAAAACGTTCTGCCATTGCGACAAGCCAAGCTTGCCCTCGATCAGCGGGATGGTCTCCGACGGCCCCACCAGCCCCGCTTTCAGATGCGAATCACCATTACCATCCTGTTGGTCATGCAGCCAAACACCCTTGGGAATGATTTTGCGTAGAAAATTGACCACATCTGTCTGAACGCTATCGTCCCAGTTCTCCTGAATCATAATCGCAGCTGTTGCACCCTGCGCATACACCGTAACCAGGCCGTTCTGAATACCACTTTTATTGACGACTGATTTAACCTGGGCCGTAATATCGACCAGTTCCTCGCGACTCGTCGTATGAATCCTGATAATCTCACGCATAATCGTTCACCCTATTATTAAGTATCGAATTAATACCAATACGCACACCAATGGACCAGCGAGATATAAAACCATTATTACAGATCATGGCGAGCCTGCGTGATCCTGACAGCGGTTGTCCATGGGATATCAAGCAGGACTTCTCAACCATCGCACCTTATACCATTGAAGAGGCCTATGAAGTTGCCGATGCTATACAACGCGATAACATGGAAGAACTGCGTGATGAGCTGGGGGATTTGTTATTACAGGTTGTTTTTCATGCGCGCATGGCTGAAGAAGCCGGCCACTTTTCTTTTGGTGATGTGGTGGATGCAATCTGCGACAAGATGACGAGGCGTCATCCACACGTGTTCGGTGATGAAACCATCGCCGATAGCGATGCACAAACGCATGCCTGGGAAGAACATAAAGCGCGCGAACGTTCTCAGAAAAATCTACACGGCGAAACTCGCAGCATTCTCGATGATATCGCACGCGGTCTGCCGCCGTTGAAACGCGCCGGGAAACTGCAGCGCCGCGCTGCCCGTGTTGGCTTTGACTGGCCCGATAGCAAAGGCGTTGTCGAAAAGCTCGAAGAAGAGATCTATGAACTGAAAGAGGTGGTCCAGAATGCACAAAACAAACAAAGGATACAGGATGAGCTCGGTGATCTTCTGTTTACCTGTGTGAATCTTGCACGTCATACCGGGATTGACCCGGAAACCGCGCTGGCCGGAGCCAACAGCCGTTTTGAACAGCGCTTTAAGCAAATTGAACAGGCCCTTACCCAAAAAGGCAAAGACCTTCAAGAGGTTAGCCTGGATGAAATGGATACACTTTGGGATGAAATCAAACGAAAGGAACGTTAACCCGGCCACAACAACGAACCAGTCAACACGACCGAGAAAGCCCTCCTCGATGAAATTATTCAGAGCTTCCTTAAGTCACTGGAGTCCGCCTAACATCATTTGCTCCTTATGGCCGGTGACGACTTTCTCCTGTGGTAACGCCACCAGCGATCATATGTGCCAGACGTAATGGCTCCGGCAATTCAGCATTTATCTGCAACCGTTGCAATAATCCTTGCGCCGTAATTTGCCCGATCCCGACACGTTGCACCCAAAGGTCTGCAAGTCGTTCCATACGCCCCGCCTGCTCGATCAAATGCCACTTGCGCCGCCCACCCGGCACACAATTCATAAGTGCATCCCTGATCGATTTCAGGTTAGGTCTTTTTCGCGATACGACGATGACGGGCAATCCAGACCGCTCGTGTAATGCGTGGATATCGACCACGTTGAACCCGGCAAAGGCAATACCCTGCAACAGAATCACCTGGATATGGCCGGCAAATCGTGACCCGCTTATCAGGGATGCGAGTTGAGTGGTGGAATTGATCCCATCACGCCGTACCCGGGTGCTTAATACTCCTTCGAGCCGTTTGCCTGAATATATGGTGCCAACCACCAGCACATCACCCCGGTACGATTGTTCAAACGGCGCATCATCAAAACCAATAACATGTGATGGAATACAGGGCACAACAAACCAGTCTCAGCGCTGGTACGTACCAATCAGTTCCGCCCGGGCCAGGATGTGGTTCTGCATGGCATCTTCAAGTGCGGACTTGGTCGGCGTACCCAGTTCGCCGAGGACCGTATCCAGTGCATACAGCTTGTGAATATACCGATGCCGGCCAATAGGCGGGCAAGGTCCGCCGTAACCGGTGCGTTGCCAATCATTCAGGCCTTGCAAGGTACCATCGGGTAAATCGTTATCACGTACGTGCTCAGGTAGTCCCGAACAATCAGGTGGCAGGTTGTAGAGCACCCAGTGCACCCAGGTCATTTTCGGTGCCGCAGGATCGGGTGCGTCCGGATCATCCACGATTAACACCAGGGATTGAGTACCATCCGGTATATCGCTAAAGACAAGTGCCGGCGAATGGTCATCGCCATCGCAAGTATACAGGGTTGGGATTGATTCATTCTGTCCGAAGACAGGCGATGTGATTGCCAGACTCATTTGCCCTTCCTCCCATGGTGTTGAAAATGCAGGCTGCCCCTTGATTATTAGTATAAACCCCACACTTAAAATGGCATGAAATTACACATGAAAACCGACATTCATTGGAGACGCTCTGCATGAAAGAAGAAGGTCGTTTTACCATTCATATGGAACAAAGGGATGGTTATGAGTTCACAGTCCGCTTTGATCAACCCAAGCTCGATGAGATGCTTATGGACGAGCCACCACCGCTGGGTAGCCTGGAAGGCCCCAATGCATCGCGATTACTGGCGGCGGCAGCTGCCAATTGCCTGAGCGCGAGCCTTTTGTTCTGTCTGGCTAAGGATAACCCGCCGGATCAATCCATCAAGACCGAGGCTACCTGCAAGATTGTGCGGAATGAAAAGGGTCGTCTGCGCGTGGGCGAACTGGATGTTAACCTGACCATCAATAGTGAACTTGAACATTCCAGGCGAACCAGCCGCTGCATGAATTTGTTTGAAGATTTCTGCGTAATTTCCTCAAGCATCCGCCAAGGCATCCCGGTCCACGTCAGGATACAAAACGAAGCAGGCGACATCCTGCATGAAGCAGACTAACCAATAACGAAAAAGACACATGACTAAACAACAAAATTGTGGTTCCAACAAGCTTGAAGAACTGGTACTCAGGGAAAGCATCGTAAGTGCCGCAGGCTTGAGTACAGAGCAGGTACTCATTGGCATTAAAGGTGACCCTTCAATGCGCGAAAGTGCCATTTCACGCAAGCGTTATACCAGCAGAGTAGACAATGTGTTTGAAAAGCTGGAACCTGTGCTTGAGGAGCTGATGCTGAATCGCGGCATCTATCGATTGTTCATTGGCTTCAACAGTGGCGAGGTCCGCACCCATTCCATTTTTGACCCGCTAAGACAGGAGATTCACGACGCTGAAAAACTCACCGATGAACGCTATATCGACCGGCAGTTCCCAAGCATCGAGTTCAGTGACAAGATCAGCCTGATGCGGGAAATCTATACGGCTTTACGCGCCAGCCGATATTACAAACAAATACCCGGCTATTGGCAGAACATACTGAACCGGCGTTCCGCTACCTGGAAACCTCTGGAACCCAACAACATAGTGGGCATATTGTCGACTGTTAAAACACTACGCGAGATTCAGGAATATTATTTACGTAACGTCACCATATGCATCGTTCAAGGGATCGTGCACATGCAGTTCAACTGCGATGGCACACAAATTATCGACGGGCACAACTTCAAGGCCTTCCTTAAAGAAAACCTGCCATAGCGGGGTCACGACAAACCCGCAATCACCAGCTTTTTCTAGATAACCGCCGGCCCCGGTCTGCCTCGGCGGGGCCCAAGAACCATAAACGGCCACCTTCCGCCCGGTCAGATCGTGCGCTTGGACCCTAAACTGTGAATATTATCTTGATTGTTCATTATTCAGGTGTTATATAGTGGCACCATGAACGAAACCAGACCAACAGTCACCGCTGACGACACACGGAACAGCATCATCGAAGCCGCCGAGGCCCGGTTTGAGCATTTCGGCTATCGCAAGACCACCATGGCGGAAATCGCTGGCGATCTTGGCATGTCGGCCGCTAACCTGTATCGCTACTTTGAAAACAAGGAAGACATCGTAGCCGCCTGTGCCAGTCGCTGCATGACCGAACACGTGGCCATGCTTCGGGAGGTTGTCCGCAAACAGGACACTTCGGCCGCGGATCGCCTGGAAGAGTTTATACTGGAAATCGTGCGCTATACGCATGATCAAACCCAGGACAAACCGCGCATCAACGAACTGGTCGAAACCATTACCAGCGAACGCCCGGAACTGGTCCGTCAAAAAATCGAAGCCATGGAATCGATGCTGGCCGAGATACTGGCCCACGGTAATGCAACCGGCGAATTCGACATCGAGGATGTCGTGAAAACCGCCAAAACGGTGCATGCCACCCTGGTGCTCTTCGATGTGCCCATCTTTGTCGGTCTGTATCCCCAGGAAGAATACGAGCGGACCGCGCGGGCTGTCTCGCACTTGCTGGTTCGCGGTCTCGCCAAACATTAAAAATATTTCCAATGATTATGAATAATTCACGAAATATTTATTGTTTAGTTGCTACCCGGGAAGTGTACCGCGATGCATGCATTTGAAGCATGGTTAGGCCCATTTGTCATTCGAAACCGCTGGTGGATCATTATCCTGACGCTGGCTTTGGTCGCCATTGCAGGTTCGGGCGGAAAGAACCTCAAGTTCACCACCAACTACCGTGTGTTCTTTAGCCCGGAAAATCCGCAACGGCTAGCGTTTGAAGAGCTTGAAAGCGTATACACAAGAAACGACAACGTACTGTTCGTAATTGCGCCGAAGGATGGCAATGTCTTTACGCCAGAACTGTTGTCACTGGTAGAAAAGGTCACCGAACGCGCCTGGCAAACACCCTACTCGAACCGGGTTGACTCGATCAGCAACTTCCAATACACCAAAGCCCAAGGTGACGACCTGATCGTGCGTGACCTGGTCACGGACTCGGCAAACCTCAGCGAGGAGGACCTGGCCAAGATTCGCAAGGTGGCACTCTCGGAACCGCTACTGGTCACGCGGCTGGTATCCAGCAAAGGACATGTCACGGCGGTCAATATCACCGTGCAGTTACCGCGCATCGACGAGACCAAGGAAACACCTGAAGTAGTGACCTTTGTTCGTACACTGGCCGATGAGATCCGGGCAGATTATCCCAATGTCGATATCTACCTCACCGGCATGATCATGATGAACAATGCCTTTGCCGAATCTTCCAAGCTGGATATGCGTACCCTGGTACCGGTCAGTTTCATCGTCATGTTGATCATTCTGGGACTGTTGTTGCGCGGCTTTACCAGTACGTTTGTCACCACGCTCGTCATCATATTTTCCGTAGTCACTGCCATGGGTGCCGGTGGCTGGATTGGTTTCCCGTTAACCCCACCGTCCGCGACCTCGCCTACAGTGATCCTGACTATAGCCATTGCCAACAGCGTGCATATATTGATGACGTTCGTGCAGAATATGCGTCATGGGCTGGGGAAGAACGATGCCATGAACGAGAGCCTGCGCATCAACCTGCAACCGGTGTTTCTCGCCAGCCTGACCACATCCATTGGCTTTCTCACCATGAACTTCTCGGAGGTGCCGCCATTCAGGCACCTGGGTAATTTTGTTGCAATTGGCGTTGCATCCTCGTTCATTTTTTCTGTTACCTTCCTGCCGGCATTAATGTCACTGCTACCAGTCAGGATACCAAAGGAAAAGGACGGTAAAGAAGAGGCAATGGCCGCAATCGGTGAATTTGTCGTGCGCAGAAGAACACCGCTACTTTGGGGTATGGCGGCCTTAATCATCCTGTTGGTATCGTCCGTGCCACGCAACCAGCTCAATGATGTGTTCGTGGAATATTTCGACGAAACTGTTCCCTTTAGAACCGATTCTGATTTCACCGTTGAGAATCTGACTGGTCTGTACAACCTGGAATACTCCCTGAAGTCCGGAGAACCCGGCGGTATTAGCAAGCCTGCTTTTCAAAAGGACGTGGCAGCACTTGCCAGATGGTTCCGCAACCAACCGGAAGTGCTGCATGTGAATGTCATCACCGATATTATGAAACGGCTTAACAAAAACATGCATGGCGATGAACCCGACTGGTATCGCCTGCCCGAGGAACGCGATCTTGCTGCGCAGTATCTGCTGCTTTACGAAATGTCCCTGCCCTACGGTCTGGATCTGAATAACCAGATCAATATCGACAAATCCGCAACACGAATGACCGTAACAACCAGGACCATTTCCTCCAATGAAGTTCTCGCCATGGAACGGCGCACGCAAGCATGGCTGAAGGAAAACGCGCAGCATATCGCACCAAGTGCTGGTACCGGTACAACATTAATGTTCGCCAATATCGGCAGCCGAAACATTAAGGCTATGCTTATTGGTAGCACCATCGCACTCATATTGATTTCGTTTATCCTGATTGTTGCCTTTAGGTCAATCAAGACCGGGCTGGTCAGCATGATGCCGAATCTGGTACCTGCTGCCATGGGCTTCGGCGTCTGGGGCATTTTTGTCGGGCAAGTTGGCCTCGCACTATCGATTGTCAGCAGCATGACATTGGGTATCGTGGTAGACGACACGGTGCATTTTTTAAGCAAGTACCTAAGAGCCAAACGCGAAAAACACCTGAACTCGAAGGATGCCGTCCGTTATGCTTTTACCACTGTCGGCCGTGCATTACTGGTTACCTCCATTGTACTGATTGCGGGTTTCCTGGTCCTTTCGCTATCCAGTTTTGAGCTCAATTCAGGCATGGGATTACTGACCGCTATTGTCATCGCGTTGGCATTGTTGGCGGACTTCTTATTCCTGCCACCACTGTTGATGAAACTTGAGGAGAAGAATGATGAACAAATGGCTGCTAACGCTGCTGTTACTGATTCCACTCCTGCCTGAAGCACTGGCAGAAACAGCGCAAGAAAAAGGCCTGGCAATCGCGGTAGAAATGGACCAACGCGACACCGGCTGGGGTGATATGACGGCCGATATGCAGATGATCCTGCGCAACAAGCGCGGCGATGAAAGCTTGCGCGAGATTCGCGTCAAATCGCTGGAGATGGCAAACGACGGAGACAAGAGTCTGACTATCTTTGACCGCCCGCGCGATATCAAAGGCACTGCGTTTCTAAGTTTTACACATGCACTCAAACCCGATGACCAGTGGCTTTATTTACCGGCATTAAAGCGCGTCAAGCGAATTTCATCGTCCAACAAATCCGGTCCTTTTATGGGCAGCGAGTTTGCCTATGAAGACCTGTCGTCACAGGAAGTTGAGAAATATACCTACAAGTGGCTGAAGAACGACACGCTTGATGGCCGTGATGTATTCGTCGTCGAACGTTATCCTGCTTACAAACACTCCGGTTACAAACGAATGATCGTCTGGATCGACATGAAAATCTATAAACCACTCAAACTCGAGTTCTATGACAGAAAAAACGCCCTGTTGAAAACCCTGACCTTTCATGATTACAAACCGTACCTGGAAAAATACTACCGCCCGGACCGGATGGAAATGAAAAATCATCAAACTGGCAAAAGCACCACGCTAACCTGGGCCGACTACCAGTTCGGCACTGGCTTAAGTGATCGTGATTTTGATCGAAACGCATTAAAGCGAACCCGGTAAATGCAGCGATTAACCCGATTACTTCTGCTGTGGCTGGTTGTAACACCTGCGATGGGGGGAGAATGGTCTGGGTATGTGTCGGGTGAGGTCAGGCTGTTTCCCAATTCACCTGCGTATCCAGATCAGCGTGGTGACAACCTGTCATTCTCGTTTGAGCCGCAGTACTACAACGAATGGGATAACGGCAAGCAAAGCTTTACCTTTACACCTTTCTTGCGATTCGATCAGCGTGATGATGAGCGCACACACTTTGATATTCGCGAATTAACCTGGCTCAAAGCAGCCACGGACTGGGAGCTGCGCGTAGGTGTGCGTAAAGTGTTTTGGGGTGTCACTGAATCACGACACCTGGTCGATATCATTAACCAGACCGACTTGGTTGAAAACATCGATCGCGAGGAAAAGCTGGGCCAACCCATGATCAACCTCGCCTTGATTCGTGATTTTGGAACGATCGATCTGTTTCTGCTGCCCTACTTTCGCGAACGAACTTTTCCGGGTAAGAACGGACGGTTACGCATACCAATACCGGTTGATAAGGACCTTGTTCAATACGAGTCCGGCGCCAGGGAACGTCATGTCGACAGCGCCATACGCTGGTCAAACAGTATCGATATCTGGGACATTGGCCTTTCCTGGTTTCATGGCACAAGCCGTGATCCCCTGTTGATACCCGTCTTAGACAAACGTGGCACGCTCAAACTGGCGCCGAGATACGACATTATCGACCAGGTAGGGCTGGATGTGCAGGCAACACAGGGCAGTTGGCTTTGGAAACTGGAAATGATCCGCCGCGGCGGCCAGGGTAAAAGCTTTACAGCATTTACGGGTGGCTTTGAATATACCTTTTACGGCATACAGGATTCATCGGCCGACCTGGGCGTTTTGCTGGAATACCTCTACGACAGCCGTGATGATGCCGCACCGACACCATTTGAAGATGATGTCTTTGCGGGTATGCGGCTGGCACTGAACGATGCACAAAGCACCGAAGTGCTTGCCGGGTTCATCATCGATCGCAACGATGGCGGTGCCACATTCAACCTGGAGGCCAGCCGGCGATTAAGCGACAACTGGAAGCTGGAAGTCGAAGCGCGTTTCTTTAATGGATATGAACGAACCGATCCAGCATATACATTTCGCAAGGACGACTACGTCGAGGTCAAACTCAGCTACCACTTTTAATCACGGGACATGCCATGAGTCAAGGCGTAATCATTCCGAAGCGCAAGATCCTGCCACCGGTTTATTTTCTTGGCGCCCTGATATCCATGTTCGCGCTGGATCGCCTGATGCCAATTGCAGATACTATTCATGCGCCCTACAACATAGCAGGCCTGGTCGCTGTGGTGCTGGGTACCGGTCTTGTCCTATGGGCAGCCACCGGATTTAAGCGATCCAGTATTACCATCCGGCCTTTTCATGACACGCCTCGATTGCATATAGACGGGCCGTACCGGTTCACGCGCAATCCAATGTACCTCGGTTTGGTGCTGGTGCTCATCGGCAGCAACATCATGTTTGGCAGCTTGTCATCAGTATTCATCATCCCCCTGTTTTGGCTGGTAATAGATCGCCATTTCGTTAACCACGAGGAACGATTCCTTATGAGCTTGTTTGGCTACGAATACGTTTATTATCGCTTTAAAGTTCGACGCTGGATTTAAACGGCACCTGGCAACAACGCTTGATCATTTGCCGGTTCAATAATTGATACCAGCGAATCAGATCAGGGAGGGAATACTGCGCATTGGCAGGACTTGAATTTGGTGTAACGTATACCCAGCTGTTACCAATTCTCTTATTCTGAAGACCCCAGGCGATGTTCGGTACAGATGACTCTGCATAACGCAAGTAGTTTGCATACGCAACCTTGCCATGGAACCACACCATGCAGGGTTGATACCTGATCAGCTTTTCCCTTAGCACAGGTGCCCACTTCAGATAATCCGCAGCCCTGAGCCTCGATGCATTGGCACTTGGCTTTTTGACAACATCCGTAAACCCGATTGAATGGTTTCTTAATAGTTTCCGCATGGCCTCCCGTGAAGGTACCAGCACCTGATCAACAAGCCCTGATGCATTAAACGCACGCCAAAAGCGGTTCCGAGGATTAGCAAAGTAAAAACCCGCCTCAACTGACGGCAGCGATGGGTTGAGTCCAACCGATATCGCCTTAAGGTCAGGGGCCAGGTAATCAGGTAAGGTATTCATCATGTCATCATATTTGTAAGTTGCAGTGCACCATCACTGCGGGATCATGGTTACGATATCCGCCAATCAATAATTGCGTATACTCCACTCACCGATGCATTACACCGTCACACTGTTTCCACTTTGGGCATTGGCAATATCGGCGCTGGCACTCGCCCGGCCGGAATACTTTTCTCCTTATAAAGACGCGATCGTCCCGCTGCTGATGATCATCATGCTCAGCATAGGCATGACTTTAACCATCAAGGATTTTACCCGTGCGATCAAACGTCCAAAAGTAATCGGATTTGGTGTGTTGTTACAATACCTGGTAATGCCATTTGTTGCCTTTGCAGTATCCAGACTCCTCTCGCTACCAACAGAACTCATGATCGGCATGATCCTGGTCGGTGCGGTGCCCGGAGGCACTGCATCCAATATTGTTAGTTTTCTCGCGCGCGGTGACGTTGCGCTCTCGATCACGCTGACCGCGCTATCGACGCTCATCGCGGTGATTGCCACGCCCTGGCTGGTCTGGCTCTATGTCGGCCAGGATATCCCTGTACCAGTACTTAACATGCTGTTCACGGTATTGAAGATCGTCGTACTGCCGGTGCTGGTCGGCGTTTCAGTCAATGCGCTGCTCAAACAATACATTCACCCATTACAGCCATATCTTCCTGCAGTTTCCGTGATCGCCATTTTACTGGCCATCGCAATTATCGTGGCACTTAACAGCGAGCGTATAGCACAGGTCAGCGGCATTATCCTGCTTGCCGTGGCGCTGCACAATGCGATCGGATTAACATTGGGTTATTGGTTGACGCGGCTATCCGGCCAGGATGTCAAGACTTCCCGCACGATTGCAATCGAAGTGGGTATGCAAAACTCAGGACTGGCAGTTGCACTCGCAATCAAGCATTTTGCGGTATTAACCGCATTGCCGGGTGCATTATTCAGCGTCTGGCACAACCTGACCGGATCGGTGCTAGCGGCATATTGGTCGAATAAAGATTAAATCACCCCAGAAAAGCATCACTGGAATTCAGATAGCTTGTCTCTTGCTCGGTGTTTTCCCGGCCAAGTATTGCATTACGATGCGGGAACCGGCCAAACTGCTGCACAATCTTTCTGTGATGCCGAGCCCATTTAAGCCCATCCATTAATCCCGCTTGTCGATATAACTCGACCGATCTGTTCTGATCAGAAATATGCTCACTGTGCATGAAGGATGTATACAGGAAAGCCTTCCGGTCATCAGTCAACTGCACATCAAACCCTCGCTCAATCGCACGGCTGGCTACATCGCGCGATGCCGCTTCGGTTGAAAAACTGATCGCTTGTCCCCGATACATATTGAGCGGTAGTTGATCAAGCACAATCACGAGCGCCAGCGCACCCTCTGGCGTATCTTCCCAGTCTGATAACTTGCCTTCCCCGGCCGCCTGCCAGGTTGCTTCAAACCGGTTAGTGATTTCCTGGTCAAACTCAGGCGTTGAACGAAACCAGAGTTTCCTGACGCGTTCGGAAAACCAGAACTCAAGCAACTGTTCCGGTGTTACGACGTGTATGTTCATTGATCAGGACTGCTGAAAAGCCACACCGGTACCACCAAGCGCACAATAACCACCGGGTGGTTTAGCAAGATACTGCTGATGATAGTCCTCCGCATAATAAAACTTAGGCGCATCGATAATCTCTGTTGTGATCGAAGACATGCCCGCTGCATTCAACAGCGCCTGATACGTGTTCCTGGAGTCCAGTGCAGCCTGCATCTGCTCCTTTGAATACACGTAGATACCTGAACGGTATTGGGTGCCAACATCATTACCCTGGCGCATTCCCTGGGTTGGATCATGCGCCTCCCAGAAGACCCTTAATAGTCTATCGAAAGAGACTGCCGCTGGATCGTAAATTACCAGAACAACCTCGTTGTGCCCTGTTTGACCGCTGCACACATCCTGGTAGGTTGGATTTTTTGTATAACCCGCCGCATAACCAACAGCCGTACTGTATACACCTTCAGTTTCCCAGAACTTCCGTTCTGCACCCCAAAAGCAGCCTAGTCCGAACATCGCAAGTTTCATATGTTCAGGAAACGGCGGTTTTATCGGGTTGCCGTTGACAGTGTGACGGTTACCCACCTGCATGGCTTCGGCACGCCCAGGTAAGGCCTCATCTTCGCTCGGCATCAAACTCTTTTTATTTGGCATAAACACGGCAAGTCACTACTCAGGAATGCTTGCTTCAAAGAGACTTTAATAGAAAAGTATATTTTATTTTCTACATTAAGTTCATGCATTAACTATTCGATATCGATGCTTGATGCATATTAATCTCCGAGATATTTATGCACGAAATCCGCTGTCCGCTGCATTGCATCCTTCGCTGCCAGGTCATCGGCAAACGTTCGTACATGCGGCGGCCTGAAATCAAACCCTCGCCCAACACCTGGGTAGACGATCACCTTTGCATCTCTTTTTTTCTCTTTCAATGCATCAATCCCGGCCAGTATCGGACGATAACGCTGGTACTGCTCGTGATCGCCAAGGAATACCAACACCGGCACATTCAGATCATTGATTTCAGGCGCGTAACGGTAGACTTGCATAGGTTCACCTGCATTGGGATCCTGCCAATGGGGGTAGTACGAAACATAACAGGCGACCTTGTCCTTTTGACGACCCTTGGTGACCAGCGCCTTGAGTGTCATGTAGCCGCCGCGCGTGTGAGACACGGTACATATTTTTTTGCTCTTCACATCAGGCAGGGTCAACAGATAGTCAATACCCGCCGCTACATCATCTTCAACTTCATAACGATGCTCGATTGGAAACTTCTCTATAAAATTAGCCGTCCAAATATCCGGCGCCAAAACGACAAAACCGCGCGCAGCCAGGCGGATGGGATGCAGCCTGGTAAGATCATCAATCCCTCGCCGGCCATGCTGAAATAAAATGCCGGGATATGCGCCCTTGGCCTTCGGCCGGATTAACAAGGCTGGCACTTCAATATCCCTGCTCTTGTAGGATACTTCCTTGATAACAACTTCGTAATTCGCCGGCTGCCTGAGCTTCCCTTTTTCCCACCAGCCGTCGTCCCACCACCACTTTTCCTTATCTTGCGGGTATTCCATTTTTACCCACGGCTCATGCATCGCCCATGCGGTGTTCGCCATCAGGTACATCAACAGCACAAGCAGTAATCTCATTTCATGTTCCTCAAACTATGACGTTACATTCGGGAAGTATACGCAACATACATCACGGGCGCCCCCGGACTGATTGAATCCGCCATGCACCATCCGGGAAACCAACTGCACCATTATTTGTCATAACCATAGCTTAACAACCTTATAACCGGATTAATGACCATGATAATTCGTATGCTACCCCTGACATTTACAGGATTCCTCAGCATTTTTCTGGTTTCAGCGGCAATATCTGCCCATGCCGATGATCATGCCGTAAACGCGCCTGCCAAGACCGCGAAGGCCACATTTGCAGGCGGGTGTTTCTGGTGCATGGAGCCACCCTATGATGCCATTGATGGCGTTCTTTCGGTCACCTCCGGTTATACCGGTGGAAAGCTTGCCAACCCCACTTACGGTCAGGTCTCACGTGGCGGGACCGGTCATGCTGAGGCAGTCCAGATCATCTACGACCCGGCACGTGTAAGTTACGACGAATTACTGAGGGTTTTCTGGCGAAATATCGACCCGCTTGCCAAAGACTATCAGTTCTGCGATTACGGCGATCAATACCGGGCTGCGATTTTCTACCACGATGATGAACAGTTTCGGCTTGCCATGAACGCCAAGCAAGCCCTGGTGGATAGCAAACGCTTTGACAAACCGATTGTCACTGAAATAGTGCGAGCAGGTCCTTTCTACCCGGCTGAGGATTACCACCAGGAGTATTACAAAAAGAACCCGGTGCGCTACAAGTATTACCGCTGGCGCTGTGGGCGTGACCAGCGACTGGAAGAGTTATGGGGAAAGCCTCAATGATAAAAAATCCTGGTCAATTCCACAGATAAATTGAGTAACAACCATACCGGGGACGCATTCGAGCCTTGTCAGGCATAAAAACATGTGTTATAGCAGATTGGGGTTGATTCGCAAGAAAAATCAAGTGGTTGCGGCATGCCGCGGGGGAATCCGGACAAGTGCTGGAAAACTATCAGGATTATATCGAAGCAGCCGGCAAGACCAGGTCCTTGAAGGACATTCATGCGCTCTGTTCCGATATGTGTAACCACTATGGCTTCGATCACTTTGTATACGGAGCAAGATTTCCTACTTCTTTACTCAATCCAAAGATTGTCTTCATCAGTGGCTACCCAACACAATGGTGGGAGCGCTATAAATCAGAAAATTACATGAGGATTGACCCGCTTGTGGCGCATTGTGAGCACAACATCACGCCTATTCGCTGGGATTGCATACAAAGGGATTTGCTTGAATCACCAAACATAAGCCGCTTTATGTCAGAGGCAGTTGATAGCGGATTACGCAACGGTTTGAGTATACCTGTTCATACAAGCAATGGTGAGTTTGCCATGCTCAATTTTTCCACCTCAGATAGCCCTGAGAAATCTTCTGATCATATTATTCAAGGTACACCCGAAGTGTACTTGCTTACCAACTACATCCACGAAGCTGTAACCCGCATCGTAGATGCTCTGGGAGAAGATAAGCCTCTCGTTAAACTCACAAACCGGGAACGAGAGTGCCTTTTGTGGGCTGCTGATGGTAAAACGGCCTGGGAAACAGCCCAGATACTCAAAGTCTCCGAAAGAACTATTGTCTGGCATATCCAGAATGCCCAATCAAAGCTCAAAACCGTCAGCAGACAACAAACGGTCGCAAGAGCCATCTCAAGAGGCATCATCTCTCCGCAACTTTAAAGGCTGGCCTTAAACGCATGCTCTTGCGTATAAGCAATACTTCTTTTGTTTTCAATATGTTACGCATGCACCTGTAAGATCTTACAGTTACGCCGCGTCAGTACTCTGTCGTTTACTTATCCGGGGTGGTTTTTCCGGAGGTGTCGACGATGTACAAAATATTCTGGGGCAAGGCAAACACTCTAAATCAGGCGATACTCGCTTCATTATTTTCATTCCGCTATCAGGTTTTCCGGCAACGGCTTGGATGGGATGTAGTTTGCAATGAGGGCCAGGAAACAGACCGATTCGATACTATAAACCCGGCCTATATTGTTGCGTTAAACAAGAAGGGTGTTGCCGAGGGTTGTTTCCGGCTACTGCCAACAACAGGTGATTACATGCTAAAGCATGTTTTTCCTGAAATGATTGATGGCGATGACGCACCATGCGATGAAACTATTTGGGAGCTAAGCCGATTCGCTGTTATGCCTCGAAAAAAGAGTGCAGCAGTAAAAGGCGGCTGCTGCGCGGTAACGTTCCAGATTATCCGCAGTGTCTATGACTTCGCGGTAGCACATGGTATTAACCGGTATGTGTTTGTTACCAGCGTTGCCGTTGAACGGCTATTGCGGCGACTTAAATTGCCAGTATCACGCTTTGGTAGCGGACATACATATCGACTCGGAAAAGTGCGATCTGTGGTGTTATGGGTTGATATTAACGATCAATTCCGCCAAGCAATGTACGGCGACGCAGTGCCTGTAACACCGGATATAAATCTACTCAGCGGCTCCGGGTATGAACAGGCAGCCTGATCAGAGGCAAATGCTTATGCCAATCATAACAGCCAAAATAGGAGATCCTGCCCTTACCCCCGTACTTCTCGCCGATATGTTCAGCTTCCGTGCCCGTGTCTTTTCACAGCAACTGGGCTGGGAGCGCGAATCGGACCAGGGGCGGGATAACCTTGATGACCTCAACCCGGTGTACGTCATATCACTTGATCACGGCCGGGTGAATGGCTGCCTGCGGCTGCTGCCAACGGACGGCTGGTATATGCTCGGTGACGAATTTCCTGAACTGCTATGGGGAGAGCAGCCACCGCGCAGTCCGGTGGTCTGGGAAGTCAGCCGTTTTGCGGCGCAGGAAATAAATGCACCATGCGAATCATCAGTACAGATAGCGTCTCCTGACATCGCTTGGGAATTGATTTTATCCGCCATGCGCTTTGCGCTGAATGCCGGGGTCGAAACTTTCGTTGCAGTTGCCAGCACTGACGTTGAATCCTATCTGAAGTCAGTCGGCCTGCGAATGCGTCGCTTTGGTCTAGGCCATCAGGTGATGGTTTCCGGCTGCGCGATTACTGCACTAAAAATAAATGTTACCGCATCCCTGGCAAGGATAGACCTGGGAACACTCTCAGGAAACCAACACCATGCCGCAGCCACTCAACAACGCTCTGGAGATTAACATTGCTAAGAATACTCATGGTTGGTGCCTCGTCACGGACGGCATCTTTTTTTAATACCATTTGCGGCAAACGGGGACTGGCAGTGACAATACAGGATGACCCCGAAAGGGCATCCGAATTGCTGCGCAGCAATCCTGATACCTATGACTGGGTCATCGTAGAGGGCGATGATACCGCTGAACACACCGGTATTATTTCCAATACCCTGTCATCTAAAGATTCCAGGATACCACTGGCACTGCTGTATCACCCGGTACAGTCATTTGGTGCGGTAGACGATATGTGGGCGGGCTCGCGACCACAGCAAAGATCACCTCAATATCATTCCCCTGAATTGCTTTCGCAACCAGAAGAACCCTGCCTGGTAACAAAACAACAGCACACTGTTACTGACTATGACCCGGTGGTGCTTGAATACCACGCCCCCTGTAAACCGAGGGCCAGGAAAAACTAAGGAAACTCTGATTTATTCTGAGTTTCCGCGGTACAAGGACGATGTACACGACTCCATGGCAAGGATTGTTCCCGACAATCCTTTTGCATTTCCTCCATCCATGGAGGTAGATGGAGGAGATAGAGCCGCGTCGGGAACGGCGGCCGAAGGATGTACAAGTGTCGCGAGAGGCGCGACTCCTTGGCAAGGATTGTTCCCGACAATCCTTTTGCATTTCCTCCATCCATGGAGGTAGATGGAGGAGATACGAGCCCATGGATGGGCGAAGGTAGAACAATGCAGGAGCAATTGTCGAGAATGAAGCACGACTGCATGGACGCAGAAGGTAGAGCAACGCATGGAGCAGTTGCCGAGGAGCCAGAGCCGAGGATGCCGGGAGCGGCTGTACCGCCAAAATCGATCCTCGCAGGGAATTGATTTTGTGAGGAAAACGGAAACTTGTTTTCGTTTTCCGTGCGCTGATAATTCTTAGATGGAATTATTCTTAAGCTTCCCTAAAACTAGGGTCTGCGTTCTTTTTGTGTAATCGCCTTTCTTTTTATATGCTGATCAAATTCGCCCTGCGAAAAACCATCAGCCTGGTCAAAACTACATGAGCGGTCTTGGTTCTTCGATGCCATAACCTTGAGCATAATTGACACCTATCTCCTTCAATTTCTTTAAGATAGCATCATCTTCAACAAATTCGGCAATGGTTTGTTTGCCCATCACATGGCCTATTTCGTTAATGGATTTAACCATTGCATAATCGATAGGGTCATTCACGATATTCTTAACAAAAGTGCCATCTATTTTAAGATAATCGACTGGCAGATTTTTTAGATAGGCAAATGAGGAAAATCCACTGCCAAAATCGTCAAGAGCAAATTTACAGCCATCTTCCTTCAGGGTATGTATAAAATGTTTTGCATCGTTCAGGCTGGTAATTGCCGCTGTTTCTGTAATTTCAAAGCAGATCTTCTCTGGCGGTATTGAACTATTATTCAGCGCATGGACTATAACACTTAAAATATGATCGTCACTAAGGGTCTGTCCAGAAATATTTATCGAACAAATCTGAAGATTCTCGAGTTTCTCCGGATTGGCATCCAGCCAGGAAAAGGCCCTTTCGACCACCCACTGATCTAACTTGCTTGATAGGTTAAAACGCTCTGCCGCAGGAAGGAAATTTCCTGGTAGCACCATATTTCCTTCCTCATCCTCCATCCTGACGAGCAGCTCATAATGTTCTCTTTGTTGTCCGTTTATTATCGGCATTATCTTTTGGTAATAAAGATGAAAGCGATCTTCCCTGATTGCCTTGGTTATTGAACTCACCAATTTCATTTCTTTATTTTGCTGCGCCAGTTCACTATCGGATTGATCAAACATCCGTATACGATTTCGACCGGCATCTTTCGCAGCGAACAAGGCTGCATCAGCCATATTCATCGCGCTGGATATTTTCTTCACGGCGGTATTTACGGGTGCGACCCCGATACTGGAGCTTATATCAAATGACTTATCTTCCCAGGTAAATACATGAGCCCGGATCGCATCCCTGAGACGCATAATGACCTTGTCAGCCTGTAGCATTGGACAGATCATCAGCAATATTCCAAACTCATCACCATCAATTCTTGCGACTATGTCGTTCTGTTTTAGCAAACCCCTTAAGAGACTGCCTACCTGGCGCAATAGTTCGTCACCTGCAACGTATCCACATGTATTATTAATGACCTTGAATTGATCGAGGTCGATGTAGCATAACGTGTGCTCAATATCATTTAAGCTGGTTATATCCATGCTTTGCTGTAGACGATGTTCGAACTCCCGCCGATTGACAAGCCCAGTTAAAGGATCGTGCGTTTCCTGATATGACAGCTTTTCCGAGAGTGTATGTGCAACTGTTGTGTCTTCGCAGACCATTAAAAGCCTTTCCTCATTGCCGGCTTCCCGAACTATTCGAACAGTATTCCTGTACCACATGCCATCACCCGACTTACGCACCATCTTTGACTGGCGCACATGAACAATATCTGGTTGCTGAAGGAAGGCGGTAATCCAGGTCTGTAAAGCGTCCGTTAAACCCTCCGGATATACCACTGATATCGACTGACCTAATAATTCATCAAGAGTGTAGCCCAGTTGTTCGGCGCCGAATCGGTTAACCGATAGGATTATTCCGTCCGCATTCAGTGTAAAAAAGATTGCTGGCGTATCATCGTAAAGCTCACGGTTGCGAACTTCAAATGCGCGCATATTTGGATCCTTTACGTTGTTCTTATTCATGCGGTTCCCTTTTTCTGCTTCCTGGCTTTTAATTGTGCTCATAAATTATGCTGATACTCCAAGGTTCGCACTTATGTGCTATATAAAGACACGCAACCGGCATGGCCAGGACATGCGCCGGCTACAATTCTATGGGCTATAACTAACCCTTAAGCAGCGTGGCAAACTGTGTGCATTTACACCACGCGCCTTCATCAATGCGATTCTTTATATTCTTGTCTGGATGCCCGTCGATCATTATCGAATATAGCCATAACCGTCAAGCTGTAACTTCTTACAGGTATGGCATACCTAAATGCCGGGTAGCTAATGTATGAAGGCATTGGAATATGCAAGAATGCGCACAGATATCAGGCACATAGCATAGATATAGGTATTAGGGCCTTGCGGGGCGAAACGACCGGATAATGAGGTTAATCCCGTGCTAACCATAAACAACACGTGCTTAGGCAAATACCTGCATCTGATCGTGCTCACGGGGTTGTTCTCAGGCTATGTCTACTCTCCTGCCTTTGCCGGCACCGGTACTATTAAGGCCATCACACAACAATTATCAACACCGGCAGGCCGGGTAGAAATATCCATACCTAAGGGCTATACGCTCGATTTACTCTCAAGCAACCTGCGCTCACCACGCTTGATAAACTTCGCTGAGAATGGCGATTTGTTCATTGGCTCCCGTTCCGGGGCGGTCTACAGGTTGCAACCTCCTTATACTGAGGCAGATATTCTCGTCAGTCTCAATGACTATCCCCACAGCGTTGCCTTACGGCAGGGGGAAATGTTTATCGCACAAACACATGGCCTGTATCGCGCGCCTTATTTGCCGGGGCAGGACAGAATCAAACAACAGGATTTGCAGCTGGTCGCCAAACTACCGGGTGGACCGGGACACAACAGCCGCACCGTGCGTATCGGACCTGACGGCAAAGTTTATGTGAGCCTTGGGATTGCCGGGAATTGCAGTGACCAGTACCTCGACCCATCCTATCCATTTGAAGACCGGCGTGGCGGTGTGCTGGTGCTGGATGAATCCCAACTGCGTCCGGTGTTCAGAACATTTGCATCGGGCTTAAGGAATCCAGTCGGTTTTGACTGGCAACCGGATACAGACATTATGTATGCCAGTAATAATGGCCCCGACCATCTGGGGTATGAACAACCACCGGAGTATTTCAGCAAGCTGATACCCCAATCTTTTCATGGCATGCCCTGGTTTTGGTTCGATGGCACAAAGATGGTGCGCGATCACTGTGTTGGCAGCACACCACCCAGAATAGACGCTAACCCACCGGTAGCCACGTTCCCTGCCCGCAACGCGCCCATGGCCGTTGCATTTGTACCGAATGGCGCCATGGATGAACGGTTCAGGGGCGATGCCATCGTGGCGCTGCATGGCTCATGGGCCACACAACCCACAGGCGGTTTTAGTGGCGAGCCAAAAAGCCGCCGTGAACCAAAATTGGTGGTGGTGCGGTTTGAAGATGGCCAGGCAGTTCGTGTTGATGACTTGCTGACCGGATTTCAATCATCTAACGGAGACCGATGGGCCCGCCCGGTGGGTGTTGCCATAGGTCCGGATGGTGCGTTGTATTTCACCAGTGATTCTGGCCTTGAAGGCCTCTTCAGGCTCAGGCGAAATGGGCTAAATTCTTTATAAATCAAGCCCTAATCATTATGGGCGCAAGTCTATATTCTGGTAAAATGAATTGTCTTTCTGTGGCTAAAAAAGC
Organism: Gammaproteobacteria bacterium; assembly: GCA_036985915.1. Taxonomy (GTDB): domain Bacteria; phylum Pseudomonadota; class Gammaproteobacteria; order JAJDYQ01; family JAJDYQ01; genus BTQO01. The sequence goes on from BTQO01000002.1 coordinate 21,550, forward strand.
CACGATCTGCAAAAGAATAGTTAAGGAGATTACGCTATGTCACAGAAACACCCCGTCATCGCAATCACAGGTTCTTCCGGTGCGGGAACCACCACCGTCAAGCGCGCATTCGAGCATATCTTCTTCCGCGAGAAGATCGCGGCAGCTGTTATTGAAGGAGACAGTTACCATCGTTATGACCGTGCCGAAATGCGCCAGAGGATGGACGATGCAGAAAAAGCGGGACATAACCTGAGCCACTTTGGCCCTGAAGCCAATATATTCGACAAGCTCGCAGAAATGTTCGAAACCTATGGCAAAACCGGCATGTGCAAATGCCGCTACTACCTGCATACCGATGAAGAAGCTGAACCGTACAACCAGAAACCGGGTGAATTCACACCCTGGAAGGATATTCCTGAAAATACCGATCTATTATTCTATGAAGGCCTGCATGGTGGCGTTGTCGCCGGTGGTGTCGATGTATCCCAACATGTAGACCTGTTGGTTGGTGTGGTGCCTATTGTAAACCTTGAATGGATTCAAAAGATTCACCGGGACAAGTCCGAGCGTGGTTATTCAGCAGAAGCCATCATTGATACCATTCTGCGCCGCATGCCGGACTACGTTCACTACATAACACCGCAGTTTTCCATGTCAGACATTAACTTCCAGCGCGTTTCCACGGTAGATACATCGAACCCGTTTACTGCACGCGATATTCCAACGCCGGATGAAAGTTTTGTTGTAATTCGCTTTAAAAATCCCAGGAAATTTAATATTGATTTCCCGAACTTGCTGACGATACTGCAGGATTCCTTTATGTCTCGCCGTAACACGATCGTTGTTCCCGGCGGAAAAATGGGATTTGCCATGGAAATCATTTTTGCACCGATTATTCACGGCATACTAGCGCAAAGAAAATAGCGCGCTTAAAACCCATGGATACCTTCATACAAGGCGTATCCACCGAACCAGACTGGCGCAAGGCAATTGATGAATGCGTCGGTAACAAAACCTTGCCGCCTGAAACAAATATCGGTTTTGTCTATATAGCTGATGTATTCACCGACGAATTACCCGGCATTCTGAATGCACTCAAAACCAAAACAGGCATCGAGCACTGGAGTGGTACGGTTGGCATGGGCATCTGCGCCCCCGGCCGGGAAATCTACGAACAAGCAGCCATTGTTGTATTGATGGCATCGCTTCCCAAGGACAGTTTCCGCATTTTTTCCGGTGTTCAGAGCAATCTTGACGAATTCCAGTCACAGTACCGCAACTGGTATCAGAAGAATCAGGCCCACCTGGGTATCCTGCACGGGGATCCGCGCAACACGCACCTGACACAACTCATCAACAACCTTGCAGAAGAAGTCCCCGGTGGATTTATGGTGGGCGGGCTGAGTTCTTCGCGCTCAACGACACCGCAGATTGCTAACACCATCACGAGCGGCGGCCTGTCTGGTGTATTGATTTCATCAGACGTTCCTGTTGTCACAGGACTAACGCAAGGCTGCACACCGATCGGCCCGCACAGGGAAATCACCCGATGCGAAGAAAACATCATTATAGAACTGGACGGAAAACCTGCGCTTGACGTCTTCAACGAGGATATTGGCGAGGTGATGGCACACGATCTGGAGCGTGTTTCCGGTTATATATTCGTTGGGTTTCCGGTAACAGGTTCGGATACGGGGGATTACCTGGTTAGAAACCTGGTGGGGATAGACCCGGATAACAAGATGATCGCGGTCGGTGAACAGCCAACGGTTGGACAAACGATGATGGTCTGTCGCCGTGATGGAAACACTGCGGTAGAAGATATGCAACGCATGCTCTCGGACGTAAAAAACCGAACCGGTGGCAAACAGCCACGCGGCGCTTTGTATTTCTCATGCCTTGGCAGGGGTCGTTACCTGTTTGGCGAACATTCAGAAGAGCTCAAAATGCTTGAGGCAGAATTTAAAGATACCCCGTTGGCCGGGTTTTACTGTAATGGTGAAATTGCCAATAACCGTTTATACGGCTATACCGGCGTACTGACACTCTTTTTGTAGCCAGCAACATGGAATATCGACCACTTGGAAAAACCGGCATTGATGTCAGCCTGATCTGCCTGGGCACCATGACCTATGGTGAGCAAAATACTGAATCAGATGCCCATGAACAACTCGATTTCGCAGTGTCTCAAGGGATTAACTTCATCGATACTGCCGAGATATATCCGGTCCCGCCTGTGCAAAGTACGCAAGGCCTAACAGAAACGTACATTGGCACATGGTTGGCTGCCAGAAAATGCAGAGACAAGGTTGTTCTGGCTACAAAAGTTGCGGGTGCCTCAGACTGGCTGCCCCATATACGCAATGACCAGGCAAGACTGGATCGCAACAATATCGAGCAAGCATTAAATGCCAGCTTAAAGCGCCTTAAAACAGACTATATCGATTTGTATCAACTGCACTGGCCGGACCGCACTACAAACTTTTTTGGCCAACTCGGGTTTAGCCACAAGGAAAACGACATCCTGACCCCGATTGAGGAGACACTGGGTGTGCTGGATGATCTTGTCCGGTCGGGAAAAATACGTGCGATTGGTATATCGAATGAAGTGCCGTGGGGCACCATGAAATTTCTGGAAATTGCTGCATTAAGAAACTTGCCGCGAATTGCCAGCATTCAAAACCCTTACAATTTAATCAACAGAACATTCGAAATTGGGCTTGCTGAAATTGCCCACCGCGAGCAGGTTAGTCTGCTGGCCTATTCACCGCTTTCGTTTGGCGTCCTGACCGGCAAGTATCTCAACGGGGCACAACCCGCCGGCGCAAGATTAACCCTGTTTGACCGGTTCGACCGCTACAAAAGCGAGCTGGCACAGGCCGCCACTGCTGAATACGTTCAACTGGCCCATGACGCAGGGCTTCGGCCCGCACAAATGGCGCTCGCCTATGTCAATAGCAGAAGTTTTATCACCAGTAACATCATCGGTGCTACAACGATGGCGCAGTTAAAAGAAGATATCGGCAGTCTTGAAATTGAACTGGGCGAAGATGTGTTGAACAAGATTGAGGAAATCCATACCAGAATTCCAAATCCCTCGCCCTGATTTCAAGCTTGGGATAACCGCTAACCTAGCCCGCCAAAAGCATATAAATAAACACCAATCCCGATCAACAATGCTGCAGAAAGTAAACCTATCAAGATAAGCAACTTCTTCGGTAGCTTTTGTGATCGTTTGCGTAACTTGATTTTGCGACTTTGTTTTTTTGCACCCTTGGCAGGGGCGGGCCGCCTGTCTGTGGTCGTGGTTCCGCCAAAATTCGGTACCGGATCAAGTCCCTGGAGCATACGAGACCAGTCATTGGCATTTTGCGGTCTATCTACCTCTCTGAAACACAAGGCATGATCGATGGCTCGTAAAAAGCGCGTTGAAAACTGGCGGCCCCCGACCTTAGTCGCCGGTTCATAGGGGTCCTGGGTTTGGTTCAAAAAGGAATGGCTTCTCACCAATGCATCCACCGGAGGCCGGCCAGTGAGCGCCAGGTATAGCGTGGCACCAAATGCGTAGATATCACTCCACGGCCCTTGCGACCTGGCATCATCATTATATTGTTCAAACGGTGCGAACCCCGGTGTTACCAGGCTGGTCATCGTGCTGGCAGGTCCGGTTTTAGCCACGGCCTGTCTTGCTGAACCAAAGTCCAGCAACACCGGGCTGCCATCTGTTCTTACGAATATATTGGCGGGCTTTATATCCCGATGCACAAAACCTGCCTCGTGTACATGCGCAAGCCCGTCACAGATTGGTACACAAATCTGCAACAGGCTTTGTTCATCATGGAAAAGACCCTTGCGCATGAGGTCCTGCATATCCTTGCCATCGGCATATTCCATCACCATGTACACCGTATTATTGTCCTGAAAAACATTGTGGACCTTGATGACGTTTGGATGCCGGAACTCTTCCAGGGTTTTGCCTTCAGACAGGAACCGTTCCATGCCCCAGTCGTAAAGACCCTTCTGCTCATCTGTTAACGGGCGCACCGTGTCTTTTTCATCGCGGTACGCCAGATCAGATGGCAGATATTCCTTGATGGCGACCGTTTGATTGAAGTCGGTGTCATGGGCCTTGTAGGTGATGCCAAACCCACCATGCCCAATCACGGATTCAATCTGGTAACCGTGGAGCATCTTTCCCTTTCTCAAGGCATTTCGATGCTTTTGCTGACTCACTCCCCCTATCCCCCTTGGATATTCAGATCTACAGTTGTAAGGCCCGCCGTCTTATTCTAGTAGAGATCAATATTAGCGATATTTTTTATCTCATACCATCGCTAAGGCAATAAAAACACTGGATTTTTCAACCGGGCGCTCAAGACCCGCGCCGCAATCATGCCAGGATCGGCACCGCCATGGGCAAACTGCACCCTTTGATTGATCTTGACTGGCGTTGTGTGATTGATTGTAGCAACGGTTTAACAACCATTGCGTTGACAAGACATAACCGGCTGGATTCCATGTTTTGGCTTGAATAGGACAATATGCGGATATAGTGTCTGACTATAATGAATAAGACCATGGAAAATGGGTTCCGCGTATCAACAAGTTATGCGAACATACCACTATAAAAATGGTGTGCAACCAGCGTATTCTGATACCAATTAGATTGTAGGGACAATTATGGTCACCAAGAAGCACCTTAATATCCAACGCATTGATACTGAAACCAATAGCACTCACTGCTGGGTCGTAGTTGTGCAACGGCGCAGCAAGATCTATAGAAAAATGTTCTCTGATGGTGTGTATGGCGGTAAGCGCAAAGCATTGCAAAACGCAATAATATGGAGAGATAAGATTATTGCTAAATATCCTCCGCTAAGTAAAAAACAATACATCACTATAAAACGCAAGAATAATAAATCTGGAGTGCCGGGTGTGTGCCGTTTCCAGAAACACGGTCGTTGGCATTGGGTAACCAGTTGGGCTACTGGCGTAGGGAAAAGTAAACAACTAGCATTCTCTTCCGATGAATATGGTGAAGAAAAAGCGTTTAAGAAAGCCTGCGCTGCTCGGCGGAAGGCAGTAAAACAAGTAAGCGGTGTTTTTCTCCCGAATAGTGGTTGAATGCACGTGCATCACATAACAAAAGGCTAAACCCGACAAACTGTTATACGCAAGAAAAACGATAAATGGCGCCAACGATTCATAGGGAGAAAGGCTACAGGTTCTTCTTCTTCTCAAGAGAGGAACCACGTATGCATATCCACGTATACTGTAGAGACGGGGAAGCGAAATTTTGGCTGGAACCTTAAATCGAAATAGCAAAGAACTATAATCTTACTCAGAAGCAGCTTGGCGAGGCCCAGCAAATTATCGAGGCACACGAAAATGAGTTTAAATCCGCTTGGAAAGAACATCTCGGAAGTTGAGGTAACAAATATTACCAAACATGGATTGTGGCTCCTGTCCGGAGACAATGAAATGTTCCTCTCTTATGATGATTTTCCGTGGTTCAAGGATGTGCCGGTCGGAAAGATACTCAGTGTAGAAGAACCAAGCCCAGGCCATTTTTATTGGCCAGAATTGGATGTTGATCTTGGAATTCAGTCCATCGAGCATCCTGAACAGTTCCCGTTAAAAACAAAATAACTCGCGTATAACGCGACATTACATGGCGCAGATATATGACAAGTCCATTTATGTCACATCAGAAATAATCATCCTACGTTCGGCTATTTAATGCATACGATATGTATAAGAGGAAAAATGCACTGACCCGAATGGCACATTAGGACCAATAATTCTAGTTAGCTGGAAAGGGAAACGATTATGAAAATGCCATTATTCGTTGTCGCGTTGCTTATGATAAGCATGAATGCGGTAGCAGCAGAAGACTCCTTGAAGTCCGGTACGCTGCGTGGCTATGAAAAGCGATGTAAAGAAGCGTTAACGTCAAGAGGATACTCAAAAGTGGTCGTTAAGAAGGAATGTTCTTGTGAGGTGGCGGTCA
>BTQO01000003.1:0-23929 GCA_036985915.1 Gammaproteobacteria bacterium
GTCCACAAAGCCACCCGGAATGGCCCAACCCTCGGGCGGATTTTTCCGCATGATCAATACGATCGGCGTATCGGGTTCATCAATCAGCTCGATAATGGTATCGGCTGCCAGGTTTGGTGTTATTGGTGCCGGCAAAAAAGTTCCTCCTCCCATTCATCAATTTTTTTGGCGGCCGCGGCCACACACATGCTCACTACTAGCAACAGGTAAATATTTGCTTGAGGGTTATTTTGCCTTGTTCGCTGACAAAAAAGAACACTAAATATCAGGTGGCTGTTCATTAATCCAGTCTGGCAGCGTAGTACATAGGTGGTCATTGTATGCTCATGTTATACGCAGGTGCCTCATCATATATGCGATCGTCGGCGCCTGAACAAACAATGCGAACAACACGACACCGTATGCGATTGACTGGATGGTATACCAGTAGTCGAGCTCAGTGGGTAATGACAATGCCAGTGCAAGCGTTACAGCGCCACGCACCCCACCCCAGAGCATAATTTTCTGACAGTTGCCGGGTAGCGGCTCCTGACCAGGCATCCGGTTCAACAGCGGAAATAAAGTAAAGACCCCCAGTGCACGGGCAATCAACACGGCAGCGATACCGAGCAAAATGGCCAGCCATCGGTCTGTAAACATATCCAACTGCACGGTAACGCCGGACAATAAGAACAATAACGCGCCGGCAACCCAACTTATCATCGCCCACAATGAATGCAAGAATGTACCGGTTTCGCCAGCACCGCAAATTTTTCGGCTGGCATGCCCGAGGAAAATGCCCGCCAGAAGTACTGCCATTACACCCGACACATGCAACAATACATCGGCAATATAAAACGCGCCATAGGCACCGATCAGTGTTACCACGCCGCGAAGCGAAGGTTCAGACACAAGGCGCAGCAACAAAACCGCCAGGAAGCCAATCACCGCACCGACAAGCACTCCGCCCAGAAATATTATAAGAAAACTTAAGATTGCCTGGCTTAGCGTGATCCCATCACTCGTGCTGGTTGCAATACCAATGAATAATGAAAACAACACAATCGCTGTAGCATCATTGAACAAGCTCTCACCGTTAATGATGACACTGAGGCGTTTCGGCGCATTGATTTCCTTGAACACAGCGAGTACCGCTGCAGGATCTGTGGCAGATAACAGTGCACCGGTTATGAGCGCAGCAATCCATGGGAACCCGGTTGGATGAGCAATACTGAAATACAACAACACTGCCGTAATACCTGTGGACAGCAACATGATTGGTATTGCAAGTACCAGGATTGGTGTCAGGTTGCGCTGAAAGAGCCCAAGATCCAGATTAAAGGCTGCCTCAAAGATCAGTACCGGTAAAAAAATATACAGAATCAGACTCTGAAAACTGTCCCAGCGAAGACCGGTATCGATCCCGTTAGCAACCAGTATTTCCGATCCGACAAAACCTACAATAACAAGGGCTGCTGCAAACGGTAATCGAATGCGGCGTGACAGCGGCTCCACGCATAATGCGACCAGTAGCGAGGCCATGAAGAACAAAATGATGTTTTGCATGGCAATGGTGCCGGAGATTGTTCGTTAGAATTACATGCGTGGATGGATCAAGTATTCCGGAACTTCCTGACTACCCAGTAATCAACACTTACATACTTTCCGCCGCCTACGAAAAAGAGCATTAACAGCATAACGAAAAACGTGGCGGCAAATTCGATACCATTATTCAAGATCACAAAGCTGCCGCTCTCGGTTAACCACTCGTAATTACCATATTCCTGGAGCAGATTTCTCGCTGCACCCAGACGCTCCAAAGCAGCGTCAACCTCTCCACAGTTAAACAAACAACTCTTGGCATCTGAGATTGCCTGCCAGCCATGGGTCCAATGCACTGAGAATACGGCAACCAGCATCGTGATCAATAACGGGATCGCTACCCATCGCACAGCAAAGCCGAATAACAGCATCACAGCACCTGCGAGTTCAGTAGATGTAGCCAGGAACGCCATGAGTGTTGGGACTGGTAAACCCAGACCCCAATCCGGATTGCCGAACCATTCGGCAGTATCTTCAAATGCGTTGAATTTGTTGATACCGGCCATCCAGAATACCGGCACCAGATAAAGCCTGAGCAGCAGCGGCCCCAGGAAATCAAACACCCGGGACATATCCAGCACATCCTGAAGCTTGTTCAGAACATTAATCATGTCATATTCCTCTTGTTGTTTTTAACTAAACTTGGAAAGCTTAAGCTTAAGGCTATGACACTAGTTAACGCTCTCAGGTTCCCGGGTTTCGACATTCGGATACAATTCATCCATCGGTACGGACTTCCCGGTATCCATGACAATACGCGCATGAAAACGCTGCAAATCCCTCGGGTCTGTAACGCCACAGGAATGGGCGATCATACCCACCTCGTAGAGCATGTTACGCACATAATTGGCTACACGTACCGCCTTGTCCTTTGAAACGAGTCCACGTTGCAGCTTCCTGTTATGCGTGGCGATACCCGTTGGACAGGTATTTTTATTGCACTGCAACGCCTGTATGCACCCCAAGGCGAATAGAAACCCCCGTGCCGTAACGCAGACATCTGCCCCCATGCACAGCGCGGTAGCAACATACGTTGGTGTAATGAGTTTACCGGAGGCAATAACCTTGACCCGCTCTCGAAGACCATGTTCCTTAAGCTTATCGACCAGCATGGGCAGGCTTTCGCGCAACGGCAGGCCCATGGCATCGATTAAGGGCATGGGTGCGGCACCCGTACCGCCATCAGCGCTATCGATGGTGATAAAATCAGGGGCACATTCAATACCCCGTTTGTTGATCTCCTCAAACAGCGCATCAAGCCAACCGTAAGTACCGAGCACACATTTAAACCCGACCGGTTTTCCGGTTACTTCGCGAATGGAATTGATGCGATCGAGCAAATCCTCGTTACTATTAATATCCGGATGGCGATTCGGGCTGATTGAATCCTGTCCTGGCTTGATGCCACGAATAGCCGCTATTTCTTCGGTGACTTTACTGCCCGGCAAAATACCGCCCTTACCGGGTTTCGCGCCCTGCGAGAGCTTGATCTCGATCATCTTCACTTGCGGATGCGATGTGACCTCTATTAGTTTTTCCTCGTTTATATTGCCATCGGGCTTACGCACACCATATTTTGCCGTACCAATCTGAAAAACGATGTCACATCCACCTTCCAGATGATACGGTGAGAGACCGCCTTCGCCGGTGTTGAGCCATATGCCGGCCGTCTTCGCGCCTTTCGATAATGCCCTAACCGCTGGTTTGGATATTGCGCCGAAACTCATCCCGGAAATATTGAAAAGTGAATTTGTTAAATAGGGGCGTTTGCAATATGGGCCAAATGTTACTGGTCGAGGTTCAACCGCATCTTCACCGAGCGTGGGAAATGGGCAATTAACAAATAATACGGTTCCTGCCGGTTTCAGGTCGCGTGTCGACCCGAATGCAACCGTATTGTTAATATTTTTAGCAGCTCGATAACACCAGCTGCGAAGTGCGCGATTAAATGGTAACTCTTCCCTGTCCATGGCAAAGAAATACTGCCGGAAGAACTCACCCAACGTTTCAAAGAAATACCTGAAGCGACCTACGACCGGGTAATTACGCCGGATGGCATGCTTCGTTTGCAGCCTGTCAACCACATAGGTAACGGCAATTGCCAAAATAATCAGTCCCACAGACACGATCAAAATCAGCGCCGACCATTCGAGCGTGACAAAGATAAAATTTTCTGTTTGTTTAGACAGCATACTGCCTCCTACACCTATCGCATCACGGCAAAATCCCTGCTCATAACCGGTTTGAACGAAGTACAAGCATTTTTTCTACGGTCATGTCCCGGTAGGTATACGAAATGCCGCCAACGCCGAGCCCTGATTGATGTAAACCTGCAAACGGCATCCAGTCTACGCGAAATGCCGTATGATCATTGACCATAACCGCCGATGCATCAAGTCGCCTGTATGCATGCATGGCGGTATCGATATTACTCGTAAATACTGCAGCCTGAAACGCAAAGGGCAAGGCGTTGGCCTGTGCAATGGCATCGTCCATTTCATCATAGCTATAAACGCAGGCAACGGGTCCAAATATTTCCATACAACTCACGTTGGCATCGTCCGGCGGGTTTAGCAATACCGTCGCCGGATAGCTTCGTGCCGACAATGGTTCGCCCCCACACAGTATCTGTGCACCCGCAGCTTTTGCCTCCTGCACCCACTGATGCACACGTTCGGTCTCGCGCGGGCGAATGAGGGGGCCAATATCGGTATCGTCTTTGACGGGATCACCAACCTTCATCGCAGCACCCAACCTTGCCAGTTCTTGTGCGAATGCACCGGTTTGTGATGCATGCACATAAATCCGCTGCGCGGATACACACACCTGACCGGCATGATAAAAAGCAGCCTTGGCAATGGCTGGCGCGATTTCCGTGATATTTGCGTCCTGTGCCACAATCACTGGTGCTGCGCCGCCGTGCTCCAGGGCGCAACGTGCGCCAGGCGTTAACTTGGAGCGCAGCATCCAACCCACGCGCGCACTGCCAATAAAACTGAAAAAACCGACCCGCTGATCAGTTGCCAATTGTTCGGCAACCGATAAGTCACTGGTCACCAACGGCTGGCACCATGTTTCCGGCAAGCCCGCTTCGCGTAATATTCTGACGAACCTGAAACAGGACAGCGGCGTATCCTCAGCTGGCTTGATAACCACCGGACAGCCGGCGGCAATTGCAGGGCCCACCTGGTGCACAATCAAATTTAACGGATGATTAAACGCGCTGACAGCAACCACCACCCCGATGGGCACGCGCGTCGTCACCGCCAGATGGTGTTCTGATGCTGCATTAATACTCATCGGAATCTCACGGCCCGACTCACTCCGCAGCAGGTCTGCACAGTTATTGACGCCATCAATCGCACGAGCGACCTCTACGCGGGAATCCACCAAGGGCTTGCCACCTTCACGCGCGGCTTCAATAGCTAGGGTTTCGGCCTGCTCCTGCATGATGCGTGCCGCATTCTTGAGTACCTCGATGCGTGTTGCCGCAGAAAGCTGCGCGTCCTGATCACGATACAACCCGTAAGCCGTTTCCAGCGCCTTGTCGACCGCTTTTTGGCCGGCTGTCTCGCACTGCGCCAGCAGACTGCCATCCCAGGGTGAGACAACATCAAGCAACTCACCTGCCGGCTTGGCCCCCGGAACCATCAAGGGAAATTTTTCAACAGCGTCCATAATTACAATGAGCTATTAAATCGGACATACCAGGTCGCCCAATTGTTCTGTGAGTTTCATATTTTCACGGTAGTCAACCGGGCAATCGATGATGACGACCGTATTGTCATTGATTGCCTGTTTAAGCACCGGTAATAATTCATCCGCACTATTTACGCGGTAGCCTTTGGCGCCAAAGCTTTCTGCGTAACGAACAAAGTCCGGGTTAGTAAAATCTATATTACTTGGACGGCCAAATGCCTTTAGCTGATGCCAGTTGATCAGGCCATATTGTGAATCGCTCCAGATGAGAATAACTATAGGCGTGCCTATTCTCATCGCTGTTTCTATCTCCTGTGAATTCATCATAAACCCGGCATCGCCACTGACGGCAACAATTGTTTTATCCGGATTGACCAATTTCGCTGCAATGGCGCCAGGAACGGCGATACCCATGGATGCAAACCCATTGGAAATGATGCATGTGTTGGGACGATCTGCCTGATACATGCGTGCAACCCACATTTTATGTGCGCCGACATCCGAGATAACAATGTCATCAGAATTGAGTACTTGTCTTAAATCCCACAGTATTTTTTGAGGCTTAACCGGAAATCCTGTGTCATTGGCATATTTTTCTATTTCGGTGACCAGCACTTCGTGTAGTGTGTCGCCGTAGTCGTTATCGTGCCGCGTCGCTTTCTCACCAATTGCATCCAGTGCATCGCTTATATCGCCCATCACGCCAGTTTCAACGATGTAATACTCATCGACCTCGGCAGGAGAAAGATCGATATGAATAATCTTTCTGTTCTTTTCCTTGTGCCAAAGATATGGATGGTACTCAACTATATCGTAACCTATGCAGATGATGACATCAGCCCTGCTGAATCCGCAGGAGACATAATCGTGGGCCTGAAGTCCGACTGCACCTAACGACAGAGGATGTGAGTAAGGTAAAACACCCTTGGCCATAAAGGTATTCGCCACTGGAATATTGAGCTTTTCAGCAAAGGCTATGAGCGCTCTGGATGCTTTTCCCCTGATAACCCCGTTACCCGCCATAATAAGTGGATGTTTGGCAGCAGAAATAATCTGTGCCGCCTGTTCGATCTTTTCATCCGCCGGGTGCGGGGGTGTTGGGCTTTGAACTTTTAGCGGTGCCTTACCCTCAATCGTGGCCCTGGCAATATTCTCGGGAAGGTCGATAAATGCGCCGCCGGGTTTTTCTGTTGCAGATACCTTGAATGCCTTGCGAACAACCTCGGGAATAACTTCCGGCTCGCAAATCTGTGTGGCGTATTTCGAAATTGGCTCGAAGAGATTGACGAGATCCAGAATTTGATGGCTTTCCTTGTGTAGGCGGGTGGTTGCCCCCTGGCCTGCGATCGCAACAATTGGGGCATGGTCCATATTGGCATCGGCAAATCCTGTGACCAGGTTGGTAGCACCCGGCCCCAGTGTTGCAAGACACACACCGGGCTTGCCAGTAAGCCGCCCATAGACATCCGCCATGAAGGCTGCGCCCTGCTCATGGCGCGTAGTGATAAATCGTACCGGGCTATCTAAAAAAACATCCATAACATCGATGTTTTCTTCACCCGGAATCCCGAAAATGTATTCAACGCCTTCATTTTCCAGGCAGCGGACAAACAATTCGGCGCCTTTCACATTTTCCCCTCCGTGTTTTATTGTTTAAGCCCGGCTGGAGTCTTACATCGAATCAATATGCAGCGTAACACATCATCCGCATCTGGATACCCGCTATCGAATTCTACACAAAAGAACAGAACTGATATCAGCGCTTGTGAACACCCAGAACGATATCGCGCTTACGTAACTGACGGAGCGTATCGTGCCCGCCGCTAATCAGGACTTCAGATTGTGAATGGTCAAGTTCTGCTGCGATGATTTCCAACGCATCGCGGCCTGTCAGGCTGCGCTCCTCGTCTGCCAGGAGATCAATCAATCTGGCCGTGACCGGATTTAGTAGTAAAAACCCCACCACATCGTTGCGATCCCGATAAACCACAATATGCGTTGGATGCCCGGGTGGCTCAATTGGCTGATTATCAGCGCTGATCTCATGCACCGGCCACTGATAATCAAAACGCCAGGCCAAGGGTGAAATTGCGGGCGTGCCTGTGAGTAAATCACCATGCGAATCAACGCCAGTAAGATCAATTTCAATATCGGACATAACAAGCGCTGCTTCCATCCATTCATAGTGCGCCAGTTCCAGCATAAATAGCGGGTCATCAGGCGTTGCAGTGCGTTCGTTCTGCAAGTAATCGATAAATTCCTGAGAAAACTCCGGGAACAACGGCGTCTTCGAATGATGGCGGGAAAAGAAATCCTGCACCAGGGCGTGCCAGACTTTGTCATCAAGCAACGTTCTTAATACAGGAAAATTGCTTTCAACAAATGATTCAACATTGTTGTAAAAAAGCTCCCGGTAAAGCTTCATCCGCCGATCTTCAATATCGCCGGGACCCGGATTATGCGCCGGATCACGGATATACGCTGCAAACTCGCGTTGCGTTTGCTGGAACGACTGTGCTTGTGGTGACTCAGGCATGAATCACGACCTTATCGCTATGCTGATCCATGCTGGTGCACTGTTCAGTAGTCTGCAACTCCTTAATGGTATCGACCTCGGTCAATAGTTCATCCAGCGGCGGAATATTAAAATCGCGTTCGAGTAACGTGGGGAACACGCCAAAGTGCGTGTACGCCGTTTTCATCAGATCCCATACCGGATCGCAGACATCTGAACCGTGCGTATCCACGCGCAGGTCTTCTGCTTCCTTGTAGTGACCGGCGACATGCGCATACACTATTCGCTCGCCCGGCAGCGCCTTTAGAAAAGCCACCGGATCATACCGATGGTTGATTGAGTTTACGTAAATGTTATTGACATCAATCAGAAGATCGCAATCTGCTTCAACGATCACGGCATTTAGAAAATCGATCTCTTCCATTTCCTTGCCGGGTGCCGCGTAGTAGGAAACGTTTTCCATCGCGATGCGTCGCTCCAGAACATCCTGGACTTGCCGGATTCGTCCGGCAACATACGTCACCGCCTTTTCAGTAAACGGGATTGGCATCAAATCATATAGATGGCCATCATCGCTGCAATAACTCAAGTGCTCTGTGTATGCCCGAAACGCGTGCTCATCAAGAAAGGTTTTAAGTCGATGTAAAAAATCATGATCCAGTGGCGCAGGCGAACCAATGGAAAGTGACAATCCGTGGCATACAAACGGGTAACGTTCGGTAAAGGCGCGAAACTTTCGCCCCAGTGCACCGCCCACACCCATCCAGTTCTCCGGTGCGACTTCCATAAAGCCGACCTGTTCTAAAGGATGATCCGTCAGCGGGTCCATCAGGACCCGCCGCAGACCGAGACCGGCTCCCTCGACGGGAAAGGCCTTATCGTGCTTCATGACGCGTGCTTACTTCTTGCCGCCGCACTTACCTTCACCACACTTGCCTTCTTTAGCCTTGGGCTTGGGCTTGGACTTGGACTTCATATCACCACACTTGCCTTCCTTGCCTTTATCCATCTTGTCGGCCCCACACTTGCCTTCACCCATTTTCTCGGACATTGAGTCTTTGGGCTTCATATCACCACACTTGCCTTCCTTGCCTTTATCCATCTTGTCGGCCCCACACTTGCCTTCACCCATTTTCTTGGGCATTGGACTCTTGGATTTACTGCTACTGCCTTCTTTGGCGACCTGGTAGCCACTACCCAGATCGGTCAGACCAAAAGGACTGGAATCGGCGTGGGCAATAGGCATGGCCGCCAAAGACGTCAGGGCAACGGCGCCAATCGCAGCGGCAACCGGTTTCAGGGTTGGTTTTTTTAACATGTCATGTGTCTCCATAAAAAAGGGTCTTGGAACCGCAGTGCTCATTGCTGAACAGCCCGGTTCCAGGCTTGTTCAACCGTATTGGAATTCAGCATTAGGATTTGCTGATATTCCGGTTTACAACACTTAAAAATAACTATTAGCATCGGGACAGTGTGACAACCGCCCTTCGGGAAAGTTCTTCCCTGCTGATATTGACCAGAAATCATCCAGATTGTTTACCGCCACCGCCGGATTCGCTGATCAAGCCGATTTGAGACCGGTTATCGAACATGTGCCGGGTATGAAACACGGACGGTGAAAATTGGCTGGAACCGGCACGCAACGTGCGTTTGAGCACAAAGTCGAACAACACAGGATTGTGCCTGCGAATGGCCAGGATCACCTGCGCCTCCTCATCCGTCACCAACCCATGCCGGTAAATCTGCCGCACAGAAAAAAGCGGCATAACACCGGGTAACGGGTAATCGCTTGCGTTAATCAGGCGATCCTGCCAGTCAGGATGCATCAAGCGCCGGATCAAGCCGGGATCAAACCGGTTTAGCTGTGTAATGGCTGAGATTTCACCATACAGCCTGTGTTCGTAACGTGGCTCGTTCATCATCCTGAAGAACAGTTCGGTATTCGGCAAAGTTTGGCCCTGTTGTCCCTGGTCCAGGTCAACACTGCTACCCAGCGAGGCAGAATGCGCAACAATCACCCTGACACCATGATCAAGTGCGCGGCGTAAACGCAACGGATTGCCCAGGTGTTGGGTATCTTCAACATGGACAGCCTTTTCATCTCCACCATGAGAAATAAGTGGCAGGTCTTTGTTGACCAACGCCTCATAGAAGCGATCGCATTTGCTGGATGCAGGGTCTATGCCCATTGCGGGTGGCAACCATTTAACTGCACGTGCGCCAAGGCTTGCTGCTTGTTCAAGCGCTTCGATGCTGTCTTCCCGGTAAGGATGAATGGACGCTATCCACTCGAACTGTTCGGGATAACGCGCTGCTATGCTCATGGCATAATCATTCGGGGTAAAGTAGGTGCTTTTATCAGGTACCGGCTGACCGGATTCGTCGTGATACCAGTCGAAAGCCATGAGCAAGGTCTTCCAGCCTTTCGGCATCGTTGCGTTGATGGCAAGCAGGCGTTCAACAAACTCGCTGTCCGCATGTGCATCGTCGGTGACACAGGAAGCGTTGAGGTAAAACTTAAATTGTGTATAACGGACGGGATGCCAAATACTTCGCATACCGGGATGCACCTGAATACCGCTATTGTCGCTACCTAAACCGATAAGATGGACATGGCCATCCCAACACAGGTTTGGGTCAATCCCCTCCCATGCCTTGAGTACAACATCATGATTGGCAAGGTATTCTGGTAGCTCGGCATTGAGGCAGGGGTTAAAGAAACCATCCTCTGGCCAATAGCGGTAGCCGGCAAACCCCGCGGCTGCGAGGCCAAGCACTCCGAGCAATGCCCTCCGCTTCACCCGGACTTAACCAGACTGACTGGTTAAACCGCATTGGGTGCAATAACCCGATGTATGCAACAGACCGGACCTCGGCAAAGTATTTGTCAGGCGGTTGCCCGGGCTTCCTCGACACCAAATATTTCGCGATACACGATGCCAATGGCGGCGATCATCATAGGGTAGGTCCAGATCAGCCCTATGCCGAATGGTATGGCACTGATCAACACGATCACAATGAGCGCGAGAAACAGGCCAAAAACCTGGAACCATTTATGCGTGATGGCCTTTCGCGAGGCTTCCATCGCAGCCCACACACCTAGTTTCTTTTCAACGATCAAGGGCAATGTCAGCATATAGGCAACTGCGAGATATATGCCTGGAATAATCAGCAATATCATACCAACCATCGTGAGTACAGACGTGAGTGCGGCTGCGATGAGAATGGGGACAGTGAATGCAAAATAACCAAATACCATCTTGAACGAAATGGGTAAATCAACCGAGCGTTTAACCCCCAGCATGACAAAGCCAACCATAATCAAATAGGCCACAGCCTGGATAACGATTTGAAAAATGATAGCGACGACAGGATCTGGTTGCTGTCCCGTAATAGCGCCCAGCATGAAGCCCAATGCCATCAAAATAGCCAAAACAATAACACCTGCACCCCAGAATGGGCCTTTGAGCCCGCTGGTTCTCTCCCATGATTCCTTGATGATTTCACCAATGTCTAACTCATATCGCCCGGCTATGCCATCTTCAAGCATACCGCCTGCTTCAGATGAGGGTATTTGATCGCGCACCTCCGCCTGTGGCGGTGAATATGGATTGTCTGTGCTCATTGCGCCCCCTTTGGCTTGTAAATTATGGTTGGTGGGACCTATTTAACATGAATGCGGCTTCGATGCTCAAGCGATTTTTGCTGATATTAACGCCTTGCGCGACCAAATTTTTGTACCCGCTTGCGACTGCGCTGTTGCCGCGGTGTCAACACATTGCGCCGGCCGGAAAACGGGTTTTCTGTAGAGCGAAATTCAACCCGGACCGGCGTACCCCATAGTTTAAACACCTTGCGAAAGACATTGGCGAGATAGCGCCGATAGGCTTCAGGGACCTTGTCTGCCTGGCCGCCATGCACAATAAACAAAGGTGGATTGCTGCCACCCTGATGGGCATAACGCAATTTGATACGGCGGCCACGAACCAGTGGCGGCGGGTGGCGCGTAACGGCATCCTGCAATACCCGGTTGATCCGCGTCGTCGCAATGTTGGCTGTTGCTGCCCGATACGATGCTTTTGCTTCATCCAGCACCTCCCGGATGCCGGAACCATGCAACGCTGAAATAAAATGCGTCTTAACAAAATCCAGGTAAGGTAATTTGACATCCAGCAACCGGCGCGCATTATCGCGTTGCGACTGCGCCAGGCCATCCCACTTATTGACGGCCAATACCAGGCCTCTACCTCTGGTCAGTACCTGCCCGAGCAACCCTGCATCCTGATCCGTCACGCCCTCTGTCGCATCAAGCAGCACGATAACGACATGGGCCGCCTCAATTGCTTGCAACGATTTGATGACACTGATTTTTTCAATGGCCTCGGAAACCCTGGCGCGACGTCTTATACCGGCCGTATCGATCAGGGTTAGCGTGGTGCCGTCATGCTCGAAGGGAATATAGATACTGTCGCGAGTCGTGCCAGGTTCATCAGAAGCCAATACCCTGTCTTCACCAAGCAGGCGATTAATCAAGGTTGATTTACCCACATTGGGGCGGCCGATAACGGCCACGCTGATACCCTGATCCAGCGGGGCCTGTGGTTCGGGGTAAAGTGCCGGACTTAAGTCATCCAGTATCCTATGCACAAGTAATTCCACACCTGAACCACGCGTCGCCGATATTGCAACGGGCTCGCCGATACCCAAGGAATAAAAATCGGATACGACATCATGCAAATCCCGCCCTTCGGACTTGTTCACGGTTAGGTAAACCGGCTTGTTCAGCTTGCGAAGTTGCTGTGCGATTGTCTCGTCGTTTGCATTCAGACCTTCGCGGGCATCTGTCATGAACACAATGGCATCGGCTTCGTCAAACGCTGCCCCGGCCTGAAGTGATACGCGATCACCCAGCACATTTTCCGTATCTGCCAATCCACCGGTATCAACCACGATAAATTCGTGGCCCGGTATACTCGCATAACCATACTGCCTGTCACGGGTCAATCCCGGGTAATCGGCCACCAGGGCGTCACGTGTCCCGGTTAGACGGTTATACAGCGTGGATTTACCGACATTGGTCCGGCCAGCGAGGGCGATTACGGGCAACATGGTGTTTACTTATCCTGACGGTAACCTTGAATCAATCGTTAACGTCACACAAAGGTATGGCAGTTGACATCCCGGCGCAGACACCAACCCGTTACACCTTAAGGCTTGAGTGCCTGCACCTGGCCGCTCTTGCCGTAGGCATACAGGATATCATTCCGAACGATCGGCGAAGTAATGATCCCCTGATCATCGATGCGTGTACGGGCGACAAATCGACCATCCGCCTTGGACATCCAATGCAAATAGCCTTCAAAATCACCGGCAACGACGTAATCCTTGTAGGCAACCGGGCCGGTCAGTGACCGGGCACGTAGTTTTTCCTGTTTCCATACTTCTTTGCCTGTACGCCGATCCAGCGCCCACACCAGGCTGTTCGCATCGGTGACATACACATTACTGGCATCCACGCTGATGCCTGCATAAGAAGAAAGTTCGCGCGACCATAATGACCGGCCGCTTTCAAGGTCTAATGCCACCACACCGCCTTGATAGGATGTGACATAGATTACGCCGTTCACAATAACGGGATCTGCGTCGATATCAACAAGCCGTTCCAGTTCAGAACGGCCACGTGGAAATGCGATCGTCTTGTCCCAGATCGGCAAACCATGATCCAGTGTCAAAACTGCAAGACGGCCACTATCAAAACCGGTAATCACGACACCGGCTGTTAGCACCGGTGAACTGCTGCCCCGCAGGGTCAGTATCGGCATGGTGCGATCATATACCCAGCGACGTTTACCACTGTCTGAAGAAAAACCGAATAACCGTCCATCGACACTACGCACCACGGAAATGCCGGCACTCGCCCTGGGTATAGCCAATACCTCACTGGTGACCTTTACGCGCCAGGCTTCACTACCATCATCTTCCTTGAGCGCAACCACATCGCCCTCGCTGCTACCAACCAATACCAGGCCATCACCAGTACCTGGCCCTGCAGCCAGCGGAACACCGGTTTCTTTCTCCCAAAGCTTGTTACCCGTTAATGCGTCGTAGGCATACACCCGGCCCTTCCGATCAGCTACAAACAACTTGCCGTTATCAACGGCCGGGACCAATTGTACATACTGCTTGTCCGCGCCCGACCCTGCCTGACTCGACCATAATATGGCCGGACGGATCAACTCGGTAATCACAGGCAAGGGTGCTGGTGGTTCTGCGTTATCTGTACCTATAAGGTAGTCGCCGATTGCAGCGCAACCGGAAAGCACAAACATTGCCAATCCTGATATATACAGACGAAATTGTTGACGCTTCATGGCTTACTTTCCGTGTGACCAAGATCATCAAGCTTCATTTGCAAAACGCCGGTATCACCGCCTGATGACCTCAAGGACAATGCCTTTTGGTAGGCAACGCGCGCCTGATCGTGATTCTTTTGCGCAACAAATATATCGCCGCGCACCTCTTCGTAGGCGGCTGAAAATCCACCCTGATCGGATACAGCCAGAATGCCCATGGCCTCATCGGTCATGCCCGCCGAAACCAATACCCGCGCTAGCCGCAAACGTGCTACATGCGCCAACTGTGGTATCTCGGGCTTATCAATAACCGTCCGCAACACACCGGCTGCTTCGCTGTATTTACCCTGCTCTGCAAAAACGCGCGCCAGTATTAGCGTTGCCATCTGCGCATAGGCTGTACTGTTGTACTCTGAAACAATCCGATTCGCCCGCGCAGATACCTTTTCATAAGATGCGGCGTTTGCTTCTTCCATCAGCAGGGAAAATTCGGCCGAAGCCATTTCAGCCTGACGGACCCGCCAGTCTTGCCATCCACGCCAACCATACACGCCACCTAAACCCAGGGAAACACCCAAGGCAATTGACAACCAGTTTTCCTGAATCCAGCGTTTTAGGCTCTCTATTTGTTCTTTATCGGAACTTAATTCGTCCATGTCGACCAATTTTGTTAAAAATGCGCAGCATCTTGCCTTACGGCGGGCTGCTGGCTGCTCATAAAAGGGCGGGTATTGTACTGGATCGTCAGCCGCAAAGTCCTATTTGATGGCACCAATCTTTGGCCCATTCACACAACGCGGCTTGCTTGATGCTGGTCTGCGGTGCGCCGGCATCGCGAAGGTATTTAATGCCCACCGTACCCCGGCTGATTTCATCATCGCCCAGGATCAATGCCAGCAGCGCACCAGACCGGTCGGCTTGCTTGAACTGACTCTTGAAGCCGCCACCCCCGCTGTGGGTAATGATATTCAGTCCCGGCACTTCATCACGCAGCGACTCGGCCAGGTTTAGGGCGCGCGACCAGGCTTCGTTGCTGGTAGCGACAAAATAGATATGCACAGACACTGCATGGTCTTCCTCGGCACCCATGAGTTCAACCAACCGCTCCAGCCCCATGGCCATACCAATCGCGGGTACAGACGGGCCACCGAGTTGCTCAACCAGCGCGTTGTAGCGGCCACCTGCGCATACCGTGCCTTGCGCACCCAGCTGGCCGGTAATCCATTCAAATACCGTATGCGTGTAGTAATCAAGCCCGCGCACGAGCCGTGGGTTGACGGTATAATCCAGATTCGCCGCACCCAGAAATGTCTTTAGTTGTGCGAAATGCTCTGCTGATTCAGTATCCAGGTAGTCCTGCAGGATCGGCGCGGCATTGACGATCGGTTGCATCTCGGGAATTTTGCTATCAAGAATGCGCAATGGATTGCTGTTAAGCCGGCGCCGGCTGTCTTCGTCCAGATCGCCAAAATAATCCCGAAAATAACTGACCAGTGCAGCGCGATACGCCAACCGTGTGCCGGAAATCCCTAGCGAGTTGATCTCAAGGTGGATATCCCGGATACCCAGTTTGGCCCAGAGCCGGGCACACAATACGAGCATCTCGGCATCAATGTCCGGACCGTTCAGATTGAACACTTCAATGCCAATCTGCTGAAACTGCCGATAACGGCCTTTCTGAGGTCTTTCGTGCCGGAACATGGCGCCGGCATACCACAACCGTTGCACACCTTGGCGAAGCAGGCCATGCTCCATCATGGCTCTTACGCAACCGGCGGTGCCCTCAGGTCTTAACGTCAGGCTCTCACCGTTGCGATCATCAAAGGTATACATCTCCTTTTCAACAATGTCGGTAACATCACCAATCGTGCGCTTGAACAGATCAGTTTTCTCAAGCAATGGAAATCGGATTTCCTGGTAACCGTAGGATTGCAGAATATCGCGTGCACACGCTTCCAGTTGCTGCCACCGGGGGGTATTGGCCGGTAAAATATCATTCATACCACGAATAGCCTGGAACATTACTTTAGCCATTCGCGTTCAGCTTCCTCTTCGACAATGTTATGGAATAACAGCATATTGCTGTGTAACAGACATTGCTTTGATTAATCGTTGTGCCTTGTTATTAATTGCGAGTCACACAAAACCGTGGAACAAACATTCAGGGTGTGGATGCGTGGTCAACTGCAAACCGCCCGACCCCGCCGGATTTGATCTTGGGTAACTCAAAATGTTGGCCATTTATAAGAACTTCGATACCGGCAGGATTGCCGATGACCACATCAAAGGGTGCGGTACCTGAGAACCTGTGCTCACCTGCCGGGAGATTTTTAAAATTAAGACGGTCATTCTGCCCGTCTCTGATCTCAACCCAACTGGGCACTTTCATTCTGAGTTTTAACAGGTCAGGTCCTGATCCTGCTGTTGTTTGAACTCTGCCTGTTTCTGCGATAATGCTCTCACCTGCACCTGTCATTTGTGCGGCCCCAGGGTCCGTGCCTGCCCTGAGCTCTTCAAGGTTTCTTGGTTCTTTTAAAAGACTGTCATCGATGGAACTGCTTGAATCTGACAGGTCTGCCGTATTATCCGCATTGGTTGTTGCGGCATCATTAATGCTTTCAATTGATTCCACCTGGACATCGCCCTGTGCGGGGAATTGGCCATTATATAATTCATTAAATAACAAAATACCGGAGGCGATCAGGATGATGATCAGGAAAATCCAGGCCGCCTGTTTTAACGGATTGTCCTGTTCTTTTATCAGAGAATCCTTTCTAACGGGTGCAAGTTCATACTCCTGCTCTGAGTGGTACATATTTATCAGATCAGGACTAAGTTCCAGCAGGCGAAGGCAGGCTAGATAATAGCCGCGAACATAGGTCGGTTCGGGCAGCTTTGCGTGATCATCCCTCTCAAGGGCTTCAATAATCCAGAGGTCGAGTTTCAGGCGCTCCGCAGCTTCTTTTGCACTTATCTTTTGTGCTTCCCTTGCCTGTCTGAGCTTTGCACCCAACGATTCCCTGGCACTTACATCATCAGGTGCGACGCTTTCGGAAACGTTCGCATCATTAATCATTGCTTTTCAGAGTCGTATAGCAACTTCGTTTGTACTGAATCCGGGAAACGCGCTTTTAAACGCAGCGCACAATTCGCTTCTGCATTGCGATCTCCTAGCTCGCGCTCAATCTGCACACAAGACCACAACGTATCAGGCGTGTGCTTGGCTACTTCCAGGTAACGCTGCAAATAGGCCCTTGCCTGCAACGCGCTGCCTTGTTCAAAACTGAGTTTCATCATTTGTGCAAGCGCAGGCGAATATTTGGGCCGCAACTCCAGGGCGGAACGGAAAAACTGCTCAGCTTTTTCATGGTCGGGCATTCTGAGTGCGCATATTCCCGCATTGGTTAATGGTAAATAGGCGGTCTCGTATAAAGGGTTGCTGGCAGCCTTCTGGAAATATTTTACTGCCCGCTGGTACTCACTTTGACTACACAAAAACTGCCCATAATTGTTCTGAATCTTCGGGTCACCCGGGTTGAGACTGATGGCACGTTGATAATGCACATCTGCCCGTTGTGTCTCACCCAGCGTTTCATAGAGGATGGCAATTGCATTATGGGCGCTTGGTGAATCTGGATCCTGCGCAAGCGCCTTTTGCAACCTGCTGAGCGCCAACTCTTTATTGCCATCGCGTAAATAGGCCAAACCAAGCTGAATGTTAATCTGTGCCGGGCTCGAAGAATAATCGGGTTCAGCGGGATTAACGCCATACTGTGTTTGGGGTCTGACCGTATCAACACCATCAAAGCCACCAGCCCTGTTCTGACAGGCCGTTAGCACCAGCAAGCTCAACACAATCCCAAAAACTGTAATGTGCGTTATTCGCATAGTCAGTAATCTGCCGATATTTATCCTTTGTGTCTGTGGGTCCTATCTTGCACCTGACCCGCTAGCTGCCCACAAGCCGCCGCTATATCACGTCCGCGGGTTTTACGCATTGTGGTCACTAAACCGTACTCATGCAATAGTTTGCCGAACTGGTCAATAGTATCAGGCTCCGAACATTCGTACTTGCTGCCAGGAAATGGATTAAACGGGATCAAGTTTACCTTTGCCGGCACGTTTCGTAGAAGCCTGGCCAGCTGTTGCGCCTGCCGGCCGCTATCATTGACACCCTTGAGCATGACGTACTCGAAGGTCACTTTTCGCCGGGTATGCCCGCTGACATAGCGCTTACACACGTTCAGGAGTTCAGCGATCGGGTAGCGCCGGTTCAACGGAACGAGCTCATTGCGTAATTTATCGTCCGGCGCATGCAGCGATATCGCCAAGCTGACATCGGCATCATCGGCTAATCTCTCAATTGCCGGCACCACGCCTGCTGTACTGATCGTTACACGTCGCTTGGAAAGGCCGTATGCCAGATCATCTGTCAGCAGGGAAACAGCCCGCAACACATTATTATAATTATAAAGCGGTTCACCCATACCCATGAACACCACATTACTCAAGCGCCCACCGCCTTCACCCCATATTCCAAGCGCCTGATGGGCGATCCATACCTGGCCGATAATTTCAGCCGGCGTCAGGTTCCGGTTAAAGCCTTGCTGGGCAGTTGCACAAAAGCTGCAATCGAGAATGCACCCAACCTGCGAGGACACGCACAAGGTGCTGCGATCTTGTTCAGGGATATAAACGGTCTCAATTGAATTGCCGCTATCAAGTTCAAGCAACCATTTTCGGGTGTCATCAGATGAAATCTGCTCATCCCGGATTGCGGGCATTCTGAACTCAGCCACCGCCTTTAACCTTGTGCGCAATGGCTTACTCAGATCAGTCATTGACTGAAAATCGAGAACACCGCGCTGGTGCGCCCACTGCGTGACCTGTAGCGCACGAAAACACTGCTCACCCTGCGCCGAAAAAAAGGCCGCCATGTCATGGCGGTCCATACCCAACAGGTTCAGACGTTCCGGCATTGTGTCATCGTGTGCGGGGATGCAGTTCCGTATCCGGGAAAAAGTATGCGATTTCAGTGCGCGCAGTGTCCGGTCCATCCGAACCGTGCACAGCATTTTCTTCTACATTATCTGCAAAATCCGCCCGGATCGTTCCTGGTGCTGCATCATTCGGATTGGTGGCACCCATGATGTCACGGTTTTTAGCAATGGCGTTCTCACCTTCCAGCACCTGCACCATGATCGGTCCGGAGATCATAAATTTAACCAGATCATTAAAGAAGGGGCGTTCTTTATGAACAGCATAAAAGCCTTCAGCTGTCTCTTTGTCGAGATGAAGCATCTTGGCGGCAACAATAATCAGGCCGTTTTTTTCAAACCGCGAATAGATTTCTCCAATCAGGTTCTTGGCAACTGCATCGGGTTTAACTATAGAAAGGGTACGCTCTAGCGCCATCGTGGATAACTCCTGGATTAACAAGTAAAAAACACCGCTGCATTTGCGGCAAGACAGAAAATAAAGCGGGGTAGTTTATCGGTATGGCTTGGTTACGACAACGAGAAAGGCTTTATGTGACAGTAAAACTCTCTCCACAGCCGCATGTAGCGGTTATTTTCGGGTTGTTGAATTTAAATGACTCATTCAGACCTTCGAGACCAAAATCAAGCTCGGTGCCGTCTATATATTTCAGACTTTCTGCGTCGACAACAACCTTGACGCCCTTTTCTTCATACACATTGTCATCCGATTCAACAACGTCCACGAAATCCACTATGTAGGCAAAACCGGAACAGCCGGAAGACTTAACGCCAATGCGCAGACCAATGCCTTTGCCACGCTGCTCAAGGCCTTTGCGTATTCGCTGTGCTGCTGCGTTAGTCACAGTAATTGCCATAGTATGTTTCTCTAAATCGCCAATCTCACTTCATAGGCATCAGGATACTTCAGTTTCTTGGGTAGTGCGCCGCTCAGTGAACCTTTCCTGCTGACGGATTGCCACAGTGCGAACTTCCTGCCGGCCCATAACATGCGCCAGACTGACAGACCCTAAAAATGCTTCAATCTCGCGACTTAATTCCATCCAGATCTGGTCCAGAAAACACCGGTAGTGCGGCTGATCGACTGATAGCTGGCCTTTCGCAGGCAAATCCTCATGGACTGCCTTGACGATATCGCCCACCCAAACCTGGTCAACGGGCGCTGCCAGCCTATAGCCACCCCCGGGTCCGCGCGTGCTTTTGACCAGTCCCTTGCGGCGCAGGCACGCAAACAACTGCTCCAGGTACGACAGGGAAATGCCCTGCCGCCTTGAGATATCTGCCAGCGGGATGGGCCGCTCACCACCGTGCAATGCGAGATCCAGCATGGCGGTGACCGCATAGCGGCCCTTGGTGGTCATCTTCATAGATATTCAGAGCGTTCGAACGGCTTAACTGCTGATTATCTGAGCATAACCGAGTAATTTAGTCAACTATTATCGGCGTTCGTTTCATCGGCTTCAGTCGCGTGATGGCCCTTGTCCGTGGCTTCCCCGGTCAACTCACAGCCATCGATATCAGGTAAATCGATGGCCGGCATGGTGACGCCAAGGCCTGCCAGGGCCTTGTCGATGGCTTCCATGCGCTGGTCCGCTGCATGCAGATGATCCAGCATGGCATGAATAGCGACGGCAACCGGGTCGGTCATGTCGGCGGTGGCCCCGTAGGCATCAAAACCAAGTTTTTCTGCCTGCTTCTGCCTGCGCTCGGCATGTTCATCATCCATCCGTTTGAGCGTGCGGCCTGGCACGCCAACCACGGTAGCACCTGCTGCGACATCGTTGAGCACAACCGCATTGGAGCCAATCCGCACGCCTTCACCAAGCATAATGGGCCCGAGCACCTTGGCACCCGCACCGACTATGACGTTATCAGCCAGCGTGGGGTGCCGTTTACCGGGTTGCCAGGAAATTCCGCCCAGGGTGACGCCATGATAGAGGGTACAGTCATTACCGATGACGGCGGTCTCGCCGATGACCACGCCCATACCATGATCGATAAAAAAACGCCGGCCGATCGAGGCGCCAGGGTGTATTTCAATGCCTGTTAGCCAACGGCTTATTGTCGAGATCACGCGCGCAATCCATTTAAACCCCTTCAGCCAGATCCAGTGGCAGAGCCGGTGTATTAACAACGCATGGAGACCGGGATACGTGGTTAATACTTCGAAACGGGTGCGCGCTGCCGGATCGCGGTCAAATACGCAGTCGATGTCTTCTTTTAGCCGTGCAAACATAATTGAACAACAATCTCAATGACGCAGTTGATTTATCCCAATGCGGCAAAGTGTGATGACAATATTATCATTGTACTGAAATCCTGCTTATGCATGTGTTTCATCCTCAACTTCGCTTCCGGCTGGTCTTAATCGCAGATAAAAACCCGCGCAAAATTTGTACTTCTGCCCGTTCAAGATGGGTACGATTAAACAAGCGACGCAGCCTGCGCTTAAGCATACCCGGCTGCTTCGGATTGAGATAGCCCGCCTGCTCCATCACCTGCCAAAGGTGATCGTATAGAAGCTCTACTTCATGAACCGGTGCCAACTCATATTCACTTACTGTCGTATGACTGTCGCTATCTGTCAGTGTCGCGATTCGAAGCTCATAGGCCAGGATTTGTACTGTTGCCGCAAGATTAAGCGATGGGAAATCGGGGTTCGTCGGCACCTGTACCGAGTAATGACACCGATCCAGATCATCATTACTCAGGCCGTATCGCTCCGGTCCAAAAACAAAGGCAATCCGGGCGTCTTTCGACTCGTTTACAGCGCGTGATGCGCACGCTTGTGGCGTCATTTCCGGCCAGCGCAAACTCCTCTGCCTGGTGCTTGTACCAAATACCAATGTGCATCCGGCAATTGATGCGTCGAGTGTTTCTTCAATATGCGCATTCGCAAGTACATCATCCGCGCCAGCCGCCCGTACTGATGCCTCTGCGCTGGGAAATTTGCTGGGACTAACCAGCCTGAGGTCAACAAGACCCATGGCTTTCATGGCACGTGCAGTCGCGCCGATATTGCCCGGGTGGGATGGCCGCACCAGGACAAACCGGACATTACTCAGACATTCTGTGTTGATCGTCACTATGAATCGGACAATATCAGGAAAACGATAGCGCGCACATCCATGCATATACACACTTCCCAGTGACTGACATGACCCGTATCATCCGCATCCATGCATCCAATGGTCAATATTACAATACGTGCAGCCCGCAACGCGGGTAAAATCATCCTGAGGTATTACGACAGGATCGATACGCTGACCATTACTGAAAAACAGCATAATGACTATGTCACCGAAGTTGATCTAATGGCCGAACAGGAGATCATTTCAACGTTAAAAAAGGCCTATCCTGATCATGCATTTCTGGGCGAGGAAAGCGGTATACATGGCAGCAGCGATTCTGTCTGGGTAATCGATCCCCTAGATGGTACAACGAATTTCCTCCATGGCTTTCCGCAGTTTTCAGTATCAATTGCATTCAAGCATAACGGCAGACTGGAGCATGGGGTGGTATACGATCCATTAGCCCAGGAGATGTTCACGGCCTCTCGTGGCAGTGGTGCGCAACTCAATGAAAGGCGTATCCGCGTAAGCAACCGTAAACACCTGGATGGCGCGCTCCTGGGTACCGGGTTTCCCTTCAGAAAACATGAATTGTTAAAACCCTATCTAGGGATATTGCATGATGTGCTGCTGAATACAGCGGGTGCACGCCGCACCGGTTCAGCAGCACTCGACCTCGCCTATGTCGCTGCAGGGAGGCTGGATGGTTTCTGGGAAATGGGCCTCAATGAATGGGATATGGCAGCTGGCGCACTGATCATCCAGGAGGCTGGCGGGCTTGTCAGTGATTTTGCAGGCGGGGACCAGTTCCTTGAACGTGGCGATATCGCCTGCGGGACACCATCAATCCATGCGGCACTGCTCAAAATCATTCTTCAGGCGAATATATATGAGCGGGACCAATAACGAATAAACCGTCAGGGACGAAAATCCGCTTTTTTCTCTTCCTTGATGTTTGGCATAATATCTTTCCGGTTGATGCCCAATGCCAAGATAGATGTACTGGCGATATAAATCGATGAATACGTCCCAACCACCACGCCGATAATCAGCGCCAGGGAGAATCCATGGATCACCTCGCCGCCGTAGTAAAACAATGCGAACAGTACCAACAGTGTCGTGACACTGGTCATGATGGTTCGTGAAAGCGTCATATTGATAGACCTGTTTACAACATCAACAGGCCCAGCTCGCCGCATCATACGGAAATTTTCACGAATGCGATCAAAGACAACGATGGTGTCATTTAACGAGTAACCAATCACCGCCAGCAAAGAAGCCAGGACGGTCAGGTCAAAATCAAACTGTGTGAAAGAGAAAAAACCAAGAATAATCAAAACATCATGCACCAATGCAAATACAGACCCCAGTGCGAAACGGAACTCAAACCGCAATGTGACATATATCAGGATTCCGAACAGCGCATACAGCAATGCAAGCCCACCCTGTTCGGTCAACTCCTCACCGACTTGAGGGCCGACAAATTCAACGCGGCGAACTATTACTTCTGTCAAGGAATCCTTTCTTAATGCCTCTAGTACATCACTACCGATATCTGTTTTCTTGGCAGACGATTTAACGGGTGCGATTCGTATCAAAACGTCACGCGAAGTACCGAAATACTGCACGGATGCGTCTTTAAAACCAGCATTTTTTAAGGCCGCGCGGGTCTTCTCAAGATCTGCGGCCTTCTGGTAACCAACTTCAACCAGG
>BTQO01000004.1:0-23052 GCA_036985915.1 Gammaproteobacteria bacterium
CTGGCTTATGATCTAATCACCCAGGGTATTGCTGAATTTGAAGCCAAATCCGCCACTGAGGCAATCGCGCAAGCCTATATGCGCGGTGAAACGGATGAATTCATAAAGGCCACCCGTATCGTCGGCAATAACGAGAAACCTGTTCGGATGCAGGATGGTGATGTCATTATTTTTATGAATTTCCGGTCCGACAGGGCACGGCAAATTACCCGGCCATTTATTGAAGACAAGTTTAGTGGCTTTGAACGCACCTACCGGCCGAGGCTGGCTGATTTTGTAAGCCTCACCGAATACAACAAGGACTTCGATATTCCGGTGGCCTTTCCCGCGGAACGACTAAGCAACGTGTTAGGTGCCTATTTGTCCCAGTCTGGCCTGCATCAACTTCGCATCGCGGAAACAGAAAAATATGCGCATGTCACATTCTTCTTCAACGGCGGCGTGGAAACTCCATTCGAAGGTGAAGACAGGATGCTGATACCGTCACCAATGGTTGCTACCTACGACCTGAAACCGGAGATGAGTGCGCTTGAAATTACTGAAAAACTGGAACATGCAATTCATGAAGGCAACTATGATCTGATCGTGTGCAATTTCGCCAATCCGGACATGGTTGGCCATACCGGTAATCTTCAGGCCACGATCAGGGCCATTGAGATCATAGATAGTTGCCTCGCTCGTATCGACAAGGCCTTAACCGAGGCCGGTGGCGAGATGGTGATAACAGCCGACCATGGTAATGCTGAACTTTTATGCGACCGGGAAACGGGTCAGGCGCATACGGCACATACGACTAATCTTGTACCGCTTATTTATCGTGGCCGTCGTGCCCATCTCGCGGCTGCAGGTGCGTTATCAGACATAGCCCCCAGTTTGCTGCACCTGATGGGGCTTCAACCACCTTCCGAGATGACGGGTCGTTCACTGGTTGAATTCGATTAATACTCCCCAGGCATATCCAGTGCACCGCCTGATCGGTGTATGTGCGGCATTGATTCTGTATGTTCCACTGACGCTTGCCGGCACGCCTGATTCTGAAAGCACTGCTTCGGCCGCCCAGCAAAAAAACCAGGAATTAAAACAACTACGCGCGCGAATACGCAAGTTACGCAGTGCGCTGGATATGGCGCGTGGGCAACGGGTTGAACTGGATACCAGGCTTAAAGAAGATGAAAAAAATATCGGTCGTATTACGCGTAAACTTCGCACGCTTGATTTTGAACACCAGGCGCAATTAAAACGGCTCGGTGAACTGGAGCAAGTGAAATCGAAACGTCTGGAGGATCTTGCCCGGGAGAGAGCAAAACTGGCAACACAGGTGCGTGCAGCTTATCTGATCGGCCGGCAGGAACAACTCAAATTGGTACTCAACCAGGAAGACCCGGCACAGGTTACGCGCATGCTCGGCTACTATGCCTATTTTAACCGCGCTCGTGTCAAGCGAATCGAGGCTGTGAATTACCGAATCGAAAAGCTCAAGGAGATCGAGACCGTACTGGCGCTACAGGCGCGTGCACTGGAACGATTGCGTAACACGCGCATTCAGGAGCAGCAGGCGTTAAAGGAAACCAGGCAACGTCGTCAATACACACTGGCACAGCTGGACAGTAAAATCAGTCGTCAGGATATGAGCCTCGATCAGATGCTGCGTAATGAAAAGGAACTTGAACAACTGGTCGCATCACTGCAACGTATCCTGGCGGAATTGCCTGCACAAAAAATCCCCGCCCAACGGTTCGCCGCACTCAAGGGTCGCCTGAACTGGCCCATCCAGGGCAAGCTGGCCGCCCGCTATGGACAGCGGCGCGGCGCGGGACTCAGCCACTGGAAAGGGGCATTGATATCTGCGCCCGCCGGTCGTGATATCAGAGCAATCGCCGGTGGGCGCGTGGCATTTGCCGACTGGTTGCGGGGCTATGGGCTGCTGATCATTCTGGATCATGGTGATGGCTACATGACCTTATACGGCCACAGTGAAAGCCTGTTCAAGGACACCGGGGAGTGGGTTGAGGCAGGGGATGTCATTGCCAGCGTTGGCGCCAGTGGCGGGCGGAAACGCCCGGGCCTGTATTTTGAAATTCGCCTCCAGGGCCGCCCCCTGAACCCGGCTACCTGGTTTTCTGGCAGGCCAAGTCAGGAACAACGCGCTAAAAAATAAGTCTCACACATTATTACCGATGGTGTCGGTTATGATATCGTCCTAATTCATCCCAAGCGGCAAAACGCCGCCCCTCGCCGCCCTTCGCTCATATACACATATACTTAAAATCTATGAACCAGCCGCAACGCAATATCCTTTTCATTATTACCGGCCTTGTACTTGGCGTATTCATCAGCCTTGGCCATGGTGTACTGGCGGACAAAAAAGCCAAGGAAGTCAGCATTCCATTCCGGGAATTACGCGCCTTCACCGATGTGTTTGCACGGATCAAGCAAGATTATGTTGTATCGGTAAAAGACAAGGAACTGCTGGAAAATGCGATTCGCGGCATGCTCGGCGGGCTTGATCCCCATTCGTCTTACCTGAATGCCGACGAATACAAGGAACTCCAGGTTGGCACCACAGGCGAATTCGGTGGCCTGGGTATTGAAGTCGGCATGGAAGACGGGTTCGTTAAGGTTATTGCCCCCATCGACGATACACCGGCCGAAAAGGCGGGTGTTAAAGCCGGCGACCTGATCATCCGATTGGATAACAAACCTGTCAAGGGCTTGAGCTTGAATGAGGCGGTCAAGATCATGCGCGGGAAACCCGGCACAGAAATTCTGTTGACGATTATTCGTGAAGGTGAATCTAAACCACTCAAGATCACCATTGAGCGTGCTGTAATCCGCGTCAAAAGTGTCAAGTACCGCCTGCTGGAAGATGGATACGGTTATGTGCGAATATCGCAATTTCAGTCAAAGACCGAAGAAAACCTCGAGGATGCCATTGAAGAACTCAATGATGAAAACAAGGGTGAACTCAAAGGACTGGTGCTTGACTTAAGGAATAACCCCGGTGGTGTGCTCAACGCGGCCGTTGCGGTATCCGATGCTTTTTTGGAGTCCGGCCTGATCGTGTATACCAAGGGCAGGGTTGAGGATTCCAATCTGAAATTCAATGCCACATCGGGCGACCTGATTGATGGCGCACCCCTGGTCATACTGGTCAATGGTGGATCCGCATCGGCTTCAGAAATCGTGGCTGGCGCTTTGCAGGATCAAAAACGGGCGGTCATCATGGGTGGCAAGACATTTGGCAAAGGCTCGGTACAAACCATTATGCCCATGAATAATGGCACGGCTGTGAAAATCACTACGGCACGCTACTACACACCCAGCGGCCGCTCTATTCAGGCTGAAGGCATCACCCCGGATATCGAGCCGGGTAGTCTGAAATTTACCAGGCAGGAAAGTGGTTTCCAAAGACTCAAGGAATCGGATCTTTCACGCCACCTTAAAAACGGCAACAACAAGGACCGCAAATCCAAAAACAAGCGCGAAAAAAACAAGGCCGATAAACCCCTGGCCGAAACTGATTACATGCTGTTCGAAGCCCTCAACCTGCTTAAGGGTCTGACCATCATCAGCAAACGGTGAGCAGACGGTCAACACCCCGGGATTTCATAATTGGGGTATGCGCCCTGCTCTTCATCAGCATGGCCGCCAATATCCGGGCGGAACCCGGCACGAATACCCCGAACACACCGGTACTGGCGCTGGTGATCGATGACCTTGGTGATAACTACGCGCTCGGCACACGGGCCATTCGACTCCCGGGTGTGACTGGTTCAATCCTGCCACATCGGCCATATACCATTGCACTGGCTAATGCAGCGCACCAACAAAAAAAAGAGGTCATGCTGCATTTGCCGATGGAATCCGTCACTGAGCATCGAATGAGTGAGGGTGGTCTTTACAGCACCATGACGTGGCGTGATTTCATCCGCACGTTTCAAAGTGCGCTTGCATCAGTTCCCTATGCGCAAGGTATCAATAACCACATGGGTAGCGCGCTCACAGCCAGCCATAGGTATATGAACTGGCTAATGAGAGAAATTTCGAGTCATCCCAACGTGTATTTCGTCGATAGCCGCACCACCGCCAGGACCGTTGCGGAACGTATGGCCAGCCGGCATGGTGTGCCCAATATGGCAAGAACGCTGTTTCTCGATTACGACGGTGCAGCAACGGACCTGGATGCGCAGTTTCAAAAACTGATACGCACGGCAAAACGGGATGGCTATGCACTGGGCATTGCACATCCGTTTCCCCGTACCCTTGAATTTCTTGAAACCAATCTGCCCCGTCTTCATGAACAGGGAATACAATTGGTTCCGGCATCGCGTGTCATCGAACTCAACCAGGAGGTACGCCATGAGCAAAGTACTCGTGCCGCTCGCGCAAGGTTGTGAAGAACTGGAAGCGGTCACCATCATCGATTTGTTACGACGCGCCGGTATCGAGGTAGTCAGTGCAGGGCTCGACGGCCAACCGGTGCGTGCCAGCAGAGGCACTGTGCTGATTCCGGATACTGACCTCGATACAGCCCTGAAGGATGACTATGACATGGTTGTGTTACCAGGTGGCCTGCCGGGCAGTGACCATCTCAACGAAGATGCACGTATACAAAAACTGTTACGAACGATGGCAGACGGTGAAAAGTTTACTGCGGCTATCTGTGCGGCCCCAAAAGTCCTTGCCAGTGCCGGCCTGCTGGATGGCAAGCAGGCAACCGCGTTCCCCGGTGTGCTGGAACGCAGTGATCAGACTTCCTTTACCTTAAGCGATGATCCGGTGGTGCGTGATGGCAAGGTGCTTACTTCAAGAGGACCCGGCACCGCCATGGATTTTGCGCTGACATTGATCGAATGCCTGGAAGGCATCGATAAACGCAACGATGTTGAAGCCACCTTGCAACGACCCGCGCATTGAACCCGGATCGAGCCAGTTGTGACCACTATGTCGTGATGGGCAACCCCATCGCGCATAGCCGTTCACCCTTCATTCACAAAATGTTTGCCGGGCAAACCGGTCAGTTAATGGACTATCAAGCCATGCTGGTCGATCCAACGCAGTTCAAGCAGGTGCTCATCAACCTTCCTTCACACGGTGTGCGCGGTGCCAATATCACGCTCCCGTTCAAGGAAGAAGCCTATAAACACGCCACCACCACGGGCCAGGCAGCAACGTTAGCAGGCGCCGCCAATACCTTAAGCTTTTCCGATAATGGTGAAATCCGTGCGGACAACACCGATGGCAAGGGACTGGTGCAGGACCTGACGCACAATTTGAATATACCCATAAGTGCGTCACGCGTACTGTTGGTCGGCGCCGGTGGTGGTGCTCGCGGTGTGCTGGGCCCCTTGCTTGATCAGGGCCCCGAACAACTCGTTATTGCCAACCGCACCGAGGAACGCGCACAACAACTTGCCCTGGCCTTCGTTAAGCTTGGCCCGGTTCAGTTTCGAAGTTTTGACGCGCTCAAGGGCATGCAATTCGACCTTATCATCAATGCCACCTCAGCCGGGTTATCAGGCCTGCGCGCACCCTTACCCGACGGCATCGTGTCACCATCCGGGGCCTGTTATGACATGATTTACGGGCCTGGTGCAGAGCCATTTCTAAACTGGGCTGCACAACAAGGCGTAAACAATCGCGCCGATGGCACCGGTATGCTGGTCGAGCAGGCAGCCGAGTCCTTCACCATCTGGCGTGGAACCCGTCCGGACACCCGGCCCGTGATTAACGCCCTGAAGCGGCAAACCTGAACGAGTACAATAGCGCCTCCAATTCTTAACTTAAGCTTTCTTGATGAACGTGAATACAGTTCTGACCTCAATGGTTTCATGCCTGTTGTTACTTGCAGTAACACTGCAATCGGCCGCAGCCCCAATACCTGCTCCACCCTCAGTCGCTGCAACATCTTATGTGTTAATCGACTATGCCAGTGGTCAAGTGTTATCCGAAAAAGATCCCAACAAACGGGTGGAGCCGGCAAGCCTGGCCAAGATCATGACGGCGTATGTTGCATTCAGCAGCATCAAGGACGGGTTTGCAAACCTGGAAGACCTTGTAACAATCAGCGAACGTGCCTGGAAAATGGGTGGATCAAGAATGTTTGTCGAGGTCGGCAAAAAAATCCGGTTACAAGACCTGCTAAAAGGCATGATCGTACAGTCGGGTAATGATGCCAGTGTCGCAATTGCCGAACATATTGCCGGTACCGAAGAGGCATTTGCGGAACAAATGAACGCCTATGCAAAACACCTGGGCATGAATGGTACACATTATGCCAACAGTACCGGTTGGCCAAATCCGGATCAATACACTACTGCTAAAGACCTGGCAATACTCACACGCGCACTCATCCGGAACTTTCCGGAATATTACGCATGGCATTCCGAACGTGAGTTTAGCTGGAATAATATCAAGCAGTACAATCGCAACAAGTTGCTTTGGCGTGACGACTCAGTTGATGGCGTCAAGACAGGCCATACCGAAAGCGCAGGTTACGGCCTCGTTGCCTCTGCCAAAAGAAAAGATATGCGTTTGATATCGGTTATGCTTGGCACGAAAAGCGAAGCGGCGCGCGCCAGGGCAAGCCAATCACAATTAAATTACGGTTTCAGATACTATGAAAGCCGAAAATTGTATCGTAAGGGCGAAAAACTATCAGCTGTGCGTGTCTGGAAAGGTGAAACAAATACATTACCATTGGGTGTTAATAAAGATGTTCATGTCGTTACTCCACGCGGTGATTACAAAAAGCTCAGGGCCGACCTGCAAATACCCGGCACCATCGTCGCACCGGTCAGCAAGGGTGAAATACTCGGTACTTATCGAGTCACATTGGATGGAAAGACGTTACTTGAAGAGCCGCTTATTGCGCTTGCCACGATACGCGAGGGGAGTATTTTTCGTCGTGCGGTTGACAGCCTTCGTTTGATGTTTGAATAACAGAACATCTTGACAGAATTCAGGTTGTGACAACACACCAGGTTGTATTTCTAAACGGCGACTTTATACCTGCCAACGAAGCGGTTGTGCCTATACTGGACCGTGGCTTTATGCTGGGTGACGGCGTTTACGAGGTCATTCCAGCCTTTGGTGGCCAATTGTTCCGCCTGCCGGAACACTTAAAGCGTCTGGATCGAAGTCTTGATGCAATCAGAATTCCCAACCCGATGTCTGAAGCCGATTGGCAGCAGGTGCTTAAAGATCTGGTTACCAGAAACGGTGGTGGTGACCTGTCGCTTTATTTGCAGGTAACGCGCGGCGTTGCCAGCAAGCGCGACCATGCCTTTCCCGATACCGTGATACCGACCGTACTGGCCATGTGTACCCCGGCACCGCCCGTGCCGGACAACACCATCGAACAGATAGGGGTTGGCGCAATTACCCGCCCCGATATCCGCTGGGATCGCTGTGATATCAAGGCCATTACCCTGCTTGCCAATGTCCTGCTCAGACAAGAGGCCCATGATGCCGGTGCTTATGAATGTATCCTGATTCGCGAAGGTTTTGCATGGGAAGGCGCGGCCAGCAATCTCTTTATTGTGCAAAACGGCGTGCTGATCACGCCCCCCAAGGGAGCCTGGTTGTTGCCAGGCATCACGCGCGATCTGGTGCTGGAACTGGCCGATGAACATGGCTTTCCCTACCGTGAAGACACGATCAGTGAATCGATGTTGGCAGATGCAGATGAAATCTGGCTGACAAGTTCCACCCGCGACATCCTGCCCGTCACCCGGCTCAATGATCAGCCGGTTGGTGATGGAAAACCAGGTCCGCGGTGGCGCACGATGCGCGGCATCTTCCTAGCCTATAAACAATCGGTTCGCAATTCGGCCGCTGTCTAAGATTTGCCTGACAGGCGATCATCGGGCATGAGCCAGTACACCTAATGGCTGACAGCAAAAACACACTCATGGAATTTCCCTGTGAGTTTCCCATCAAAGCGATAGGTTACCAACATGAAAGTTTTCCAAGTTCCGTGCTTGCACTTGTCCAACGCCACTGCCCCTCGGCCAGTACCTCATCGCTGACCACGCGCCCGAGCCATCAGGGCCGGTATCTGGCGGTTACCATCACCATCACAGCAGACAGCCGGCAACAGCTTGATGCCATTTATATGGACCTGACAGCGTGCGATGCTGTCCTGATGGCACTTTGATGAACCTTAGACTTCGGCAATTGGGCTTTTTGCCTTATGAACCGGTATGGCATGCCATGCAAGCGTTCACGGCCGGGCGCGACGCTGGCACAACAGATGAATTGTGGCTGGTCGAACATCCGCCTATCTTCACCCTGGGGTTGGCGGGGAAAACACATCATGTCATAACACCCGGCGACATTGAGATACTACACGTGGATAGGGGCGGTCAGGTAACCTACCACGGACCTGGACAATGTATCCTGTATGTCTTGCTGGATATTCGCCGCTTGCAGCTTGGCGTACGCACTTTGGTTAAACGCCTGGAACAGGTGGCCGTTACCTGCCTCAGGCACCACGGCATCACCGCATCGGTCAGGCGCGAGGCACCGGGCGTGTATGTGGATCAACAAAAAATAGCGGCCCTTGGGCTGCGCGTACGTCAAGGCCGTTGCTATCATGGGCTTGCGCTTAATGTTGATATGGATCTGGAGCCTTTCTCCCGCATCAATCCCTGCGGCTTTCCCGGCCTTGAGGTAACCCAACTGGCAAATTTTGGTATTTCGTCCAGTGTTGATGCAGAAGGGCAAAGTCTGGCCGCACAGCTCGCATCGGAATTCGGTTACGCTATGCAAGATGTTTCTGATGAATCGTTTAAACTTGTTGCATCATGAACAAACCCAACAAAAAACAGCGTGGCGAGGCCAAAACGGCGCGGATACCGGTCAAGGTAGAAACCACCGGGCAACCATTACGCAAACCGGCATGGATTCGCGCAAGCTTTCCAGGTTCACCTGAAGTTGTTCGGCTGAAAAAAATTCTACGCAACAACCAGCTTAACACCGTCTGCGAGGAAGCCTCTTGCCCGAATCTTGGCGAATGCTTCGGACATGGCACGGCCACCTTTATGATCCTGGGTGATGTGTGCACACGTCGTTGTCCTTTTTGTAATGTTGCCCACGGCCGGCCAGCAGCACCCGACACCAATGAACCGGCCAGCCTGGGACAAGCCATCGCTGACATGGGTCTTCGCTATGTTGTTATCACCTCGGTTGACCGGGATGATCTTCGTGATGGCGGTGCGCAGCATTTCGTCGACTGCATAGCTATGGTGAGACGCTATTCACCCGCCATCAAGGTCGAAATTCTGGTGCCCGATTTTCGCGGCAGGCTGGACCGCGCAATCAAGCTATTGAACACGTCGCCACCAGATGTGTTTAATCACAATCTTGAGACAGCACCCAGACTGTACAAGGCGGTAAGACCTGGCGCCGATTACAAACATTCACTGTCACTCATCAAGCGCTTCGCGGCACTTCAGCCTGAGATACCAACCAAGTCAGGGTTGATGGTCGGCCTTGGTGAAACCCTGGACGAAATTGAACAGGTCATGCACGATTTGCGTGCCCACGATTGTGTAATGCTCACTGTGGGGCAATACCTGCAACCCAGCCGCCATCACCTGCCGGTTAAGCGGTATGTCACGCCTAAGGAATTCAAACAGATTGAACAAGCGGGGTACGACATGGGCTTTTCGCATGTTGCAAGCGGGCCTCTGGTGCGCTCCTCATATCATGCCGGTCTGCAAGCGGCGGAACTGGTACAACAATCCTGTTAACACCCGTTATACATATATCCCTTATTAATTTTTTCAACTTCCAAACATGAGGCCGTCCATGCTCCGAACATTCTTGACCCTGGTTGTTTTATCCTTGCTCTATGGGACTGCATGGTCCGCCGGTAACAAGGCCATGACACAAGAGGAAATTTTCAGTTATGCCATTGGCTATCAGCTCGCGCAAAGCACCTTGCGACAGGGTTATGAACTTAAAACCGCGTTGGCAGCCCTTGGACTCACTGATGCATTAAATGGCTCTTTACCCCGTGCATCGCCTGAAGCAATGCAGCAGGCCATGGAAACCTACCTGGTCAAGATGGCAGCAAAACGTACAGCTGAAGCCGCCAGAAAACTCGCCGCCAGTAAACAATTCATGGTAAATAACACCAGGAAACCCGGCATCATCAGCACGGCCTCCGGCCTTCAGTACCTTGTGATCAGTAAAGGTTTTGGTCCCAAACCAACTGCAGCCGATCGGGTCAAGGTCAACTACCGAGGTACCTTGATCGACGGTAGTGAATTTGATAGCTCATATAAACACGGCCAGCCCGCAATATTCCAGGTTGGCAAGATCATTAAAGGCTGGCAGGAAGCCTTGCAACTCATGCCGTCGGGTGCCAATTGGCGGGTTTATGTACCGCCGCATCTGGGCTACGGCGAAGGCGGCG
Source organism: Gammaproteobacteria bacterium (assembly GCA_036985915.1). GTDB lineage: Bacteria > Pseudomonadota > Gammaproteobacteria > JAJDYQ01 > JAJDYQ01 > BTQO01. The sequence continues at coordinate 10,424 of BTQO01000004.1, forward strand.
CAGGCAGCAAGATCGGGCCCAACGAAGTACTCATCTTCGACATTGAACTCATTGCGGTCTTGTAACGCTAAACCCTAAGGAAGCTTATGAATAATTCCATCTAGGAATTATCAGCGCACGGAAAACAAACACAAGTTTCCGTTCCCCTAACACCGCGTGTGTCAGAATCCGTATCCTGGATAGTCACTCGCAATCCACACTCGTATTTGTTTAAGCGGTATAAAAAAGCAAAACCCCCGCCTGATGGCGGGGTTTATTGTGATGCATCAATATTACCTGATCAGGCGGGTATCACTTCGATTGCATGCATACCCTTCGGACCTTGCTCCACTTCAAAGGTTACTTCCTGCCCCTCATTCAGCGACAGGTAACCCTCACCCTTGATCGAGGAAAAGTGCACGAACACATCATCCCCGCCACCTTCAGGCTGTATGAAACCGAAACCTTTTGAGTTGTTAAACCACTTGACTGAACCACGTTGCATACGAATAACCTCTACTAAAAATGATTAAAACAATCACTGATTTAAACCAACAGTCAATACAATTCTATTGATGCCAGCAAACGTATTATACCGCCTTTTAAGATCAAGCAACAAAACAAAAAACTGTTAACGCGCGATGTTGGTGCGTCCCACACCGGACACTACGCGCCCTCAGTGCTCGTTTGCCAACGTTCGATCCGTACACCGGGTATCGGGGCACAGTCCCTGGCTTAATGTGTACGAATTCATAGCACATTCTCATCCAGACTTTTACTGACAATCTCATACACATCGCGCGAAAGATCGGATTGCTGATTGAGTTGTTCGAGCTGGTCTCGCATACCACTTTGCCAGGGCTCGGCATAACGCCGCCATTGCGCAAAGACACTCACCAGTCGGCTGGCCATTTGCGGGTTTAATGTGTTGAGCGTTCGCAGTTGATCGCGCAAAAAATCATACCCCGATCCATTTTCGGCATGAAAGAAACGAACGTTCGCACAGTAGGCGCCAACCAATGCGCGCACCTTGTTCGGGTTCTTGATGCTGAACACCGGATGATCCAAAAGCGCGATTACACGTTCGGGTGTGTCTGCGGCGCGCGACAGGGCCTGGAGCGAAAGCCATTTATCCATCACCTGCGCATCGTCCTGCCACTGGTCATGGAAATGATTCATGACCGCTTCGCGTTCGGGGCACTCAATATGCGTTAAACAGCCCAGTGCCGCCAGCGCATCTGTCATATTGTTGGCCTGTTGATACTGGTCAACACAGTGCTGTCTCAACTTAGGCTCACCATGCGCCTCGTCCAGCAACATCAGGTAACTTAAGCATAAATTTCTAAGCGCCCGCCGCCCGACCGATGGTGCATCAAAGCTGTAGGCACATGTATCATCCAGCTGATGGTACAGCTTTAGAAAATCATGTCTTAAAGCACTGGCAATGCCCACCATAACGTGCCAGCGTGCCCGGTTCAGCGCCAGCGGATCAATGGGCTGCATGAATTCGTTCAGGTAATTCTCCGCCGGCAAGGTCAGAAGTTGTGCCAGCATGGCCTGATCACCATCCTGGGCATAAAGTAATTTCCTATAAACATCGATCAGCCGTTCATCGACGTGTACGTCCTGCCCGCTTTGTAAACGGCCTGCCTGTTCCAGGATAATCCGGATTCCCAGTTGTTGTGCCGCATCCCACTGGTTGAATGCATCGTGATCATGCCCGATTAAAAAGGCCAACTCGTCCAGGCTATGTTCATACACCAGCTTGACCGGCGCGGAAAACGCGCGCAGCAATGAAGGCACCGGTAGTTCTGAAACACCCTCAAAGGCAAAGCGCTCTTTTGGTTGTTTCAAGTGCAGCACTTTGGTGTGATCGCCCTGACCATCTTCACCGGCCAGTTTGAGCGGGGTGTCATTCCCCCGGTTATCCAGCAGACCAATCGCTAAAGGGATATGAAACGGTGCCTTGTCTTTTTGGCCGGGCGTGGACGGACAACTTTGCTCAAAAACCAGTTCATATACCCAAGTTTTCGGATCGTAGCGGGATGTCACCCGAATAACCGGCGTGCCGGCCTGGCTATACCAACGACGAAACTGTGTCAGATCAACCTGATTTGCATCTTCCATGGCTTTGACAAAATCATCCGTCGTCACTGCATGGCCGTCATGTCGTTCGAAATACAGATCACAGCCCTTTCTGAATCCATCAGCACTTAACAGGTTAAACAGCATCCTGACGACTTCTGCACCCTTGTTGTACACAGTTGACGTGTAGAAGTTATTTATCTCGATATAAGAATCAGGCCGAACCGGGTGCGCCATGGGTCCTGCATCTTCACGAAACTGATGATTCCGCAATAGATTGACATCCTGAATGCGTTTGACGCCCGCGGAACCCATGGCTTCTGAAAACTGTTGTTCTCTAAAAACCGTAAACCCTTCCTTCAAACTTAACTGAAACCAGTCACGGCAAGTCACGCGGTTGCCGGACCAGTTGTGGAAATACTCATGGCCGATGACTGCCTCTATAGCCGTATAGTCTGCATCAGTGGCTGTTTCCGGACGCGCAAGGATGTATTTGGAATTAAAAATATTAAGTCCCTTGTTTTCCATGGCACCCATGTTGAAGTCATCTACTGCAACGATATTAAACACGTCAAGATCGTATTCCCTGCCATAGGTCTCTTCATCCCAGCGCATTGATTTTTTGAGCGACGCCATTGCATGGTCGCATTTATCAATGTTGTGTGCCTGTACGTAAATCCGCAGTCGAACGTCTTTACCCGAACAGGTTGTAAAACAATCTTCAATAAACTTGAGATCACCGGCAACCAGGGCGAACAAGTAACTGGGTTTTGGATGCGGATCATGCCACTTTGCAAAATGGCGGCCATCGGGGAGCACGCCTTCTTCCACCAGATTACCGTTCGATAACAATACCGGAAAACGTATTTGATCAGCTTGAATGGTAACCGTATAAACGGTTAATACATCTGACCGATCCGGGAAGTACGTTATTCGCCTGAACCCCTCCGCCTCGCACTGGGTTACGAAATTACCTTCCGATGTATACAACCCGCTTAATGCTGTATTTGCTTTAGGTTTGATCAGCGTCGTTAACTTTAACTCAAAACGATCCGGCACGCGGTGAATGATCAGCTGATCGCTCTTTAGCTGATAGTCTTCATCGCCCAGCGCATGCCCATTGAGCAGTATTTCGGTCAGTTGCAGCTGGTTCCCATCCAGATGAAGTGACTGCATTTCATCATCACACTCGGGATTGCGCCGGTAACGCGCGATTGAATGCACCCTTGTGTTGCCCGGTTCTAGCGCGAATACCAGCTCAATCGACTCGACCAGGAATTCAGGTGGTTTATAGTCTTTTAAAAATACCGGTTGAGGTGTATCCGATTGCGGGGCATCAGGCATGTTGGTGTTGGTCATCGGGAAAGGCTGGCCATTATAACGCCGATCTCACAGGCGATTTATAGCGCACAGGCAGCTAGAATTACTGAGTGAGACTGCTTTATTGGCATCACAATCATTCACGGGAGAATCACGATGCTTCTCAAAGAAAAAGACAGCAAACACCTGATCGAAGTGTTGCAGCTTGATGAACTGTTTGATCCGATGCGGTCCGAGTTCACGGGACGATACAACTTCGGTGAGGAAATGCCGGAATCCCAATTGTTCTTAAAGGACTCAGTCTGTTTTCAATCGGGTGAAACCCTGCCGCGCTGCTGGATAGACGTCCACTACCGTGACCAGGACTTAAAACGCTAACCGGTCAGGATTGCACACGGCCTCGAGAACGGCTGACAAGCCGTGGCGTACCGGCCGCGCACATCAGGCTGTTATTTATGTCGTGTTCAGGCGATTGATGTAGTCCACGGCCCGAAATAAACCGATAATACTTTTTGTGTCACTAATCTCGCCTGTTCCGGCCATCTTAAGTACTTTTTGAAACGGCAACCAATGAATCTCCAGGACTTTTCCGGGATGATGCCGGGATGTTGTCGCGCCTAATCCCGGGCTTTTCCAACCTGAATACAGGGGAAATCGGATGAAAAGTGCTCGATCCATTCCAGTGCCGCGTTTTCCGGTGTTAATTCTCGATGTTCTTCAGCGGATACCTGCTGTCGCCAGGCCTCTATATGACACAGTTGCTCAACCATGCGTGCACGAAAGACATCATCTTGATTGGTGAGACCAAGACCTACTTGCCAGGTATCACCATCGCGGCGGCTCCAGTCCACGCAACCATGAAAACACTGGACTTCATCGCACACCTCGACCATGACCTCCAGCGAGGTGCCCTCGGGTAATGCCGCGCCGCAATGAAAACACAGCCCGAATGGCTGACTCGTTTCAGGCTCAGTTGTTTGATGCGCGAAACGATAGCGAATGGGTATTGCCGTCGGATGAACATAATACGTGACACCCGCAGGATGTTGTTGTGATTGAGCAGCCATTATCAGATTCTCTCTATTATCGTTATAGACCCCAGTTTTGAACAAACGCTTCCCGGCCTATCGCCAGAAATCGCCAGTTCGTCGGCTCCCCCCAATACGCCATGCCTAATATGTTTAGTCCGAATCTGGCGGTTTTTCAAGGTAATTTTTCATATTTTTCATAAAATTAGACAATACTCCTAATACAATGAGGCAACAAAATGGGTCAAGCGCATGAAAATTATGGTGCTAGCAGCGTTCTCATCCCGATCCCTCAATGATGATTGAACACTAATTCTCTTTATTATCAATAAGATATAGGAAAACCAAGGCCGCCGCTTACCGGCCAGGTGGATCGAGCACTTCGAAATAGACCAAAAAGGTATCCTGTAACAAACCGCCGTTATCATCGCTCACCATGAAATAAAAATTATCCCGGTGATGCGCAAGCCCCTCAAAGTTATCCAGCCGCCACGCGGTCCCGGACTCAAACCGGGCAACCGGGGTTGACCGGGTCAGACCACCCGGCAGTAACTCGACGCGTTTTAGATCGATCAACCAATGTGTAAACAACAGGCTATAACGCCTGAGTAAAACCAGTAATGCACCATCGGGTAACACTTCAAGATCAACCAGTGCCAGGCGGTTTTTTTCATCCCGTGGAAAACGCCAGCTAAGGCCGGACAATGCATAGATCGTATGCACCGCTTCAGGTGTGCCATCAAGCGGTATTTCCGGCGCGGTCAAAAGACCATAAACCGGGTGAACCACGACCGATTCCAGGGCCTTGTTGCGTGCTGCATACACATTGATGTTGTTTAAACGGCCGGGCAGGGGATATTCCCTGAATACCCGTCCCTGTGGCGTAAACCCCTGGATCCTGGGTCTGGCCTCAAATGAAATCACCAGTTCAGTATCACCTGGCACGCCATTGTTTGAGCGCTTAAGCACCAATCCCTCAGAATCAATATCGGGTTGTCTTAAGCTTCGGCCCTTAAAGTCTGTCAACGGATAAGCGGCAACCAGTTCCACATCGGCCAAGCGGCCATTTACGATCTTCGGCCGTAAATGAAAAACGCTGGCCTCATCAGAAATGGCATACAACACCTGTTCATCATCATCCCATGCGAGACCGGACAACTCGCTTAAGATTTGTCCATTCAATCTTGCTTGAGACAATTTAAGCGCACCATGCAAACGAATACCCTGATACGGCGCACCATGATCATATTGATCGTTGATACTAACGGGTGACACACCCAATGGCCGGTCGTCCGCAGACACATAGGTCGCTGTGGATAAGGCAACAAAAAGACTGAACCGTTTGATCCACAAACAAACCGGGTGGAATGCATTTGAACGACTCATTGCATTCGATTCCATCGGGCTAAAATGCGCGCTCTAGGATTCTGTATCATCCGACTGCTGCGCCTTAGCCTGCTCAAGATAGCGCATGATTTCAAACATCATTGGCTGCATCCCCTGGCGATTGAGTGCCGATACGCTAAACACGGGACCGTGCCAGGCGAGCGAATCCACAATCGTATCAACACACGTTTGTACTTCGGATTCAGGCAACAAATCAACTTTGTTGAAAACCAGCCATCGGTCGCGTTGTGCCAGCACCGGATCGTATTGCTCAAGCTCATGGACAATCTTGCAAATAGCATCAACGGAATCATCATGGCTTGCAATATCAACCACATGCAGCAGCAAACTGGTTCGTGATAGATGTTTTAGAAACCTCGCGCCAAGTCCAGCACCCTGCGCGGCCCCTTCGATCAGCCCCGGAATGTCGGCCATGAGAAAACTCCGGTGTGGCTCAACAAATACAACACCAAGATGCGGATGCAAGGTTGTAAATGGATAATCCGCCACTTTGGGGTGTGCAGCTGAGACGGCACGGATCAGAGTGGACTTGCCCGCATTGGGTAACCCCAGCAAACCCACATCGGCCAACAGTGAAAGCTCCAGTCTTAACTCACGTGCCTCACCCGGACTACCCTTAGTAGCCTTGCGCGGCGCACGGTTGGTGGCGCTTTTAAACCGTGTGTTACCCAACCCATGGAATCCGCCGCGGGCCACCAGCACACGCTGTTCCGGGTGAGTCAGGTCGCCAATCAATTCTTCTGTCTCGATATTTATAATCCGCGTGCCGACCGGCACCATGAGGATCAGGTCTTCACCCGATGGTCCGGTTCGTTCCTTGCCCATACCATCCGTACCCCGCTCGGCCTTGAACAATTTGGCATAGCGGTAATCGGCCAGCGTATTGATGCCCGGATCGGCTTGCATATACACACTACCGCCGTCACCGCCGTCACCGCCGTTAGGTCCACCACGCGGAATATACTTTTCTCGCCGAAAGCTGACGCACCCATTGCCACCACCACCCGCCTTGACTCGTATACTGACTTCATCAACGAATTTCATAGCGATATAGTGTACCCGTTGTCCTGTGACGAGACTTCATTGCGTTTCATACAACCGGGATAAAGCAGCACACCCTAAGGAGACGACAATAATAAAAAGGTATTATTATTCCCTGCTACAATCCTGGCTGTTGCCATGAGCGGCACCACACTGGCTGGTGAGTTTCTGTCAGCTGATGAAGTCAAGGCGCTTCTGACCGATAAAACTACCAAGGGTATCCATCTAAAAAGAGACTACAGTTACAGGATTAATTTCTCGATCTATGGCTTGCTAATCAGGGTAAAAAATGACGGCGAGGAAACCAGGGGTCAGTGGCATGTTAAAGATGATGGCAGACATTGCATCAAGTGGGAGGACAGCTATAAAACCAGGTGCTTCCCGTTCAAAGACAATGGCGATGACTCTTACACCAAGGTCGAGGGTAACGGAAAAAATCAATTTGACGATATTGCGTGATTTTTCAGACGGTAATACACTCTGATTATCGGCGCTTGATCATTTGGAAACTGAAAAACCACACACGGAAAACCATGTGTGGTTTTTTTATCCGATTTTTAAATTTTGCCTTACCGGTTATCCGCGCATAACCGCGCATAAGACAACCCTTGACTGTGGCTTTAATGACCCGACATGCCGGCCGTTAATGTCATGCGCATGGCCTTTTCAACCGGAATATCGAGTGCCTCCAGCCTGTCTGATGCAACATATAAGGTATATCCCCCGATCTGATAACTCACGGGCACATAGACTGAAACCAGACCAGTTGACGGTTCGCCACGACCTAATTGAGTGACGGTTTCCTGAGTGACAAACCCCATTACCCGCACATCCGGTGCAAGCGTGACGAGCACCACCCGGCTGAGTGATTTCTCAGTACTATCGCTGGAAAAGAAATTCATCAGGTCCCGAACACCGCTGTAGATCGTCTTGGCAACCGGCACCCGGGCAATTAATCTCTCGCCCAACCTTAAAAAGGCTTCACCGATGCGGTTATTGACCAACACACCGATCAGAAACACGAGTCCGACACCCACGATAAGCCCCATACCGGTCCAGTAATACTCTTCGGGCAGGAAAAACTTGAGCATATTGCCCAGCAACAACTCTGATGACACGCTCAGCCAGTAGATTGCATACAACGTAATTGCAATCGGCAGGATCGTGGCCAGTCCCTTAAATAATATAGCCCACACCTGTTTCATAGATTGTCAGCCCATGCCTTTAATATAATCTTTCCTGCGGTACTGGATGCGTCATCACAGCATGCACCGAATATCGCTTTTAGGGAAACTCTAAGGAAACTCTGATTTATTCTGAGTTTCCTTAGAGTTTCCCTAACCTGGACTCCGCACTTCATTTCACTAACCATATAACACATCCGGCAGCCAGGTTGCCAAACCTGGCCAAAGCGCAATCAGCGCCAATGCGAATAACTGTATAACAATGAAGGGTGCTACCCCTTTATAAATCTGCCCGGTGCTTATTTCAGCCGGCGCCACACCGCGTAAATAAAACAGGGCAAATCCAAACGGCGGCGTCAGGAAGCTGGTTTGAAGGTTAATCGCGATCATCACGCCAAGCCAGACCGGATCCAGACCCATTTGCAACAACACCGGGCCAACAATGGGTACGACCACAAATGTAATTTCAATAAAATCCAACACAAAACCAAGCAGAAACATCACCACCATGACTGCAAGCATGGCGCCAAAGACACCGCCATGCAGCCCGGTCAATAGCGTTTCAACAGCCACATCACCGCCAAACCCCCGAAACACCAGGGAGAATACCGACGCACCGATGAGTATCATAAATACCATGCTTGTCACCCGCACGGTGCTTTGCATCACTTCGCGCAATCGCTTTAAAGTTAACTGCTTATGTGCTGCGGCAAGCGCAATGGCACCGGCTGCGCCAACCGATGCGGCTTCTGTGGGTGTGGCCAGACCGCCGAGTATGGAACCCAATACAGCCACGATGAGCAGTATTGGTGGTACCAACACCTTGATTACGCGCTTGAACAAATGCCCGTCAGCAACACTGTCTTTCGGCATGGTCGGCATCATTTGGGGTCGTGCCACAGCCACCACCGCCAACCATGCCATGTACAAACCGACCAGCAACAGGCCAGGTATCAACGCACCGGCAAACAGATCGCCTACAGACACCGTGTCCGGGGAGAAATTACCCTGTGACAGTTGCGCCTTTTGGTATGCACTGCTCAGTACGTCCCCCAGCAGCACCAGCACGATCGAGGGTGGAATAATCTGACCCAGTGTACCGGAGGCACAAATGGCACCGGCAGATAACGCAGGATCATACCCGCGCCTGATCATGGTCGGCAGAGCCAACAGGCCCATTGTCACCACGGTGGCACCAACAATACCGGTACTGGCCGCAAGCAACATGCCGACCAGCATCACCGAAAAACCCAGCCCTCCGCGCAGTGATCCGAACAGGAGCGCCATGGTTTCGAGCAGGTTTTCCGCCACCCGGGAACGCTCCAGCATGACACCCATAAATACAAACAGTGGTACCGCAACCAGGGTTTCGCTGGTCATGATGCCAAACAGCCTGCTGGGCATCGCGCCCAGGAACCCGGGATCAAATGCACCTGCAAGAGTGCCAAGGAATGCAAACACCAATGCCGTGCCTGCCAATGTGAAGGCCACCGGATAACCGGCCAGCAGGACCAGGCAAATGGTCAGAAACATGATCAGCGCCCAAACCGGACTCATCGGCCTTCATCCGTGCTGTGCTCGTCATGATGGCCGAGCAGACGCGCCAGGTTGTTTAACGCCGAAGCCACGCCCTGCATCAGCAGCAAAAAGGCAAACAGTAAAATCAGGCTTTTCAGTAAAAACACGCCCGGCAAACCGCCAGCCTCACGCGAGCCTTCCAGAAGCAACCAGGACTGCACGATATACGACCAACTCATCCAGGCGATAAACACACAGGTGGGCATCAATAAAAACAGCGTGCCCATGAGATCGATAATGGCCTTCTTCCTGGCAGAGAACTTGCTGTAAAATATATCGACACGCACATGCGCATCATGTTTCAGTGTGTAGGCCGCACCAATCAGAAATACCAGTGCATGCAAATACACGACGGATTCCTGTAACCATATTCGCCCAAAATCGAATGCATAGCGCAACACCACCACCATGAACATCGCCAACACCATGGCCAGTGTGAACCACGACACGATTCGCCCGGCATATTCGTTAACCGTTTCCAGCCAGTTGGCTAATCTGTTCAATCGATGAATCACGAATTCAGTTGACATTGGAAGAAACCGGATAATAGGTTGCTAGCTGCATGGCGAGAACCACACGATACACACACTTAATTTCAGGAGGGGAGGGAATGCGGCATAAAACACTAGCGGGTACTTTGTTCCTGGCGTTGTTGCTCGGCTGTTTTCAGGCCCGTGCCGATAATGACCAACCCATGAACAACAAAAAACTCGATCAATTGATCAAACGCCTTGATCCGGAACCGAAAGGCCGGCCTGGGTTTAGAACGTTCAAGATCGGTGGCTACACGGTCACTGTGATCACCGATGAACGTACAGATCGCATGCGTATCATCGTACCCATTGCCGATATCGCCAACCTCACCAGCGGACAAATGCTGCGTATGTTGCAGGCAAACTTTGATACCAGCATGGATACCCGCTACGCGATCGCCAAAGACACAGTATGGGCTGCGTTCATACATCCCTTAAGTCCGTTGAGCAATCATGAATTCGTCTCAGGTGTCGCGCAGGTTGTGAACCTCGCGACCAGCTATGGCACGACATATTCTTCGGGCGTGATGAGATTCAAAGGTGGCGACAGTGAAGATTTGCTGCGTGACGCCTATGACAAGCTAATGGAGAAGGGACTTCAAGTTTAACGCGGCAAGATCGCTGGCATCACCAACGATGAACGACCCATTGCGGCGGCGTGATGGACGCCAGGTCATCGAACTGGGATTCCATCCGCCCATCCCCGTCGCGATCAACCAGATAATAGGGCGCGTATCCGCCTCTGGGCGTTACCTTGATCATATAGAGCTGACCATTGACGCGGTATTCCGTCTCTATTCTGTCTTTCTTCTGGATAATGGTGACTTCCGGCTCCAGGGTTTGACCGCTTTGGATGGGTGTCGGGATCTCCGGCGGCTCAGGCACTGCTGCAAATTGCGGCGGCGCCTCCTGTGCGAATGCACCCGAAGACAATAAAACCGTTAGCACTAAAACATTACGTATCATTATTTTCTTACCAGTCCCATGTCGACCCATTACAGATGCAACAGCATCTCCTGTTCTTCCACAGAAGGCTCAAATGCCCTGCCCTCATAATACTTGAAAATCGCATCCACCACCTCATGGGGTTTGTCCAGCACCTGCATAAGTTTCAGCTCTGCCTTATCGATCGTGCCCTCAAGAACCAGTGTTTTACCAAACCAGTCCAGCAACCCGGACCAAAAATCGCTGCCAACCAGGAGTATGGGTATGCGTCGTGTCTTTCCGGTAGCAACCAATGTCAGGATCTCGGCCAACTCGTCAAGCGTTCCGAAACCACCCGGCAGGACAACATAGGCCGATGCATATTTCACAAACATGACCTTGCGCGAAAAGAAATGCCTGAAGTTAAGCGAAATATCCTGATAGGTATTCCCTTGCTGCTCTTGTGGTAGCTCGATATTCAAGCCGATACTGGCAGATTTTCCGGCACAGGCGCCCTTATTGGCGGCTTCCATAATACCCGGGCCGCCGCCGCTGACCACGGAAAAGCCCGCATCAGATAGTAGCTGTGCGATTTCCTCGGCCAGGCCATACCAGGGGTGATCTGGACTGGTCCGCGCAGATCCAAAGATGCTGACCGAAGGGCGAATGCTCGATAGCCGCTCAAACCCTTCGACAAACTCAGCCATGATCTGGAACACCTTCCAGGACTCACGTGTCAACAAGGCTTCATTAACGGGTCTGGTGCGTGCATTGTGTGTTTGTTGATACGTGGCCATTGCATCAGTTTCCCGTATTCAATGCGGTCAGGCAAGCGATGGTGTCAGCCATCTGCTAAGGTGTGGCGTCCATGGGGGCCCGTACGCACAAGACACTGCTGTTGGTAGATGGTTCGTCGTATCTGTACCGCGCCTATCACGCGTTGCCCCCCTTGAACACCTCCAGTGGTGAGCCCACCGGCGCAGTCTACGGCGTGGCCAGCATGCTCAAACGCCTGATAAGCGACTATCACCCCGACTATATGGCGGTGATTTTCGATGCCGTCGGCAAGACCTTTCGCCACCAACTGTACGCTGAATACAAGGCCAACCGCCCGCCCATGCCGGAAGATCTGCGCGCCCAGATCGAACCGACCCATGCGCTGGTAAAACACATGGGCCTGCCACTGATCATCGTCCCCAACGTCGAAGCGGATGATGTAATTGGCACACTGGCCACCCAAGCCACCAAAGCCGGCATGCATTGCATTATTTCAACGGGTGACAAGGATATTGCGCAGCTGGTTAATCCCGGCGTCACACTGGTCAACACCATGTCCAACACGACGCTGGATGAGCAAGGGGTCGTGGAAAAATTCGGCGTTAGACCGGATCAGATCATCGATTACCTGGCGATTGTTGGCGACGCCTCGGATAACGTACCGGGCATCCCCAAGGCAGGGCCAAAGACAGCGGTTAAGTGGCTGGGTCAGCACCAAACACTCGACAACCTGATAGCACATGCGGATGAAATCACGGGCAAGGTCGGAGAAA
>BTQO01000005.1:0-22994 GCA_036985915.1 Gammaproteobacteria bacterium
ATGATACGAATCACGGCCAATGACAGTAATAGCGGTATCAACACATTCAACAAAGACGCATCAAGCTTGTACTGAGTGAGTATCGCCTGGCCTACCAGAACGGCAAGCAGCATGATCAGCGGGAAAATACTTTTGCCCGAACCACGTAAGGCAAAGCGTCTAAACCCGGCCTGTTCATCAATTCCGAGCCTCTGGGTAATATACGCATGCCAGCGCAGATGACCCATGCGCGCAATGGCAATGGCAATGGCAATTACTGACAGTTGCCACATGCCCGATTCCGAAATGAGGGCATCAAACCAGCTACCAAGCAGCTGGGAGAATGATTCAGTAATGTCCATCACTTAGTTTGGCTTGATTGTTCAAGTTAGTTCTGAGTCAAGGTTACGTGTTTCATCGCGTTTTTCATCATCCTGGAGCCGCAGCACCGGTATAGATACCACAGACGGTCGCAAGTATTGCTCTCTCAAAGCAATCCATCGTTGCTTGGCGCGGATTCCAGCGATTAGCGCGCCGATACCGATTACAATACAATAGACCGCCGTGGCGATCAGCATACTGTCACCGGCAGGACTGCCCAAAGTGTCAGGTGTGGAATCTTCGTGGTAGCGCATATTTTGCGAATAAAATCATTGCGATGGAGTCAACCATACGCATGTTGGATGAACAGTACCACAGGGTTGATGCATATATGTAAGCTGGAAATAACCTATACCGGTGTATATTTATAATACCGCAATCAGTGTTCATCGGGTATTGTTGCAGCATAGGCCGGTACGACTGGACGAGTTATCACCATGTCTACACATCACGACGCGTTTGAAATATTCAATAAGCACCCAACACTTAGGGAGAAACTGGTTGGCGCGTATAATGCTGTTACAGAAACGCTCCCTTTTATTGCCCGTGTTGCAGTCACGCTATATGACCCGGAAACCATGGTGCTAAGGTCATACCTGCATAGTAGTTGCGATGACAATCCTTTGGTGCATTACCAGGCATTACTCGACGATGCACCTTCATTGAAAGAGATTATGAAACAGGGTCATCCACGTGTTATCAACAATATGCTCACATTTGAGCATAAAAATCAGGAGCACTTACGCAGAATTGGCCGCCAGGGATTTGCCGCCAGTTATACCTTGCCTATGTTCAATAATGGTGAATTTTTTGGTTTTATATTTTTCAATTCCTTTGAAAAAGATGTTTTTACGGAGAAGGTATTACGTGAGCTTGACAGTTACGGGCATATAATTTCATTAATGGTGCTAAACGAACTATCAATGCTCAATGTGTTACCAGCAGCGATCAAGCCCACGGACAATATCACACGCACACGAAACCCGGAGACAGGTAGTCATCTGGATAGAATGTCTCGATACAGCCGTATCATTGCCAAAGAAATGGCTGAAAAGCATGAGCTTGATGATGGGTACATTCAACACGTGTTTATGTTTGCACCACTGCACGATATCGGAAAAATCGCCATACCTGATAATATATTGCTCAAGCCTGGTAACCTGGATGAAGAAGAACTTAAGATTATGAAAACACATTCGCGAACTGGCCGAGAGATGATCGATAATATTATTGATAATTTCGGGCTCAGTAATGTTGATAATATATCCATACTCAGAAATATTGCTGAATACCACCACGAAGCCTTAAATGGAACAGGTTATCCCGATGGAAGGGCAGGTGAGGACATACCCCTGGAAGCACGTATCGTTGCAGTTGCAGATGTATTCGATGCGCTAACCAGTCCGAGGCCTTACAAGGAAGCATGGTCCAATGATATTGCTTTTATCATGCTAAGAAAAATATCTGGAGAAAAACTGGACCATGAATGTGTTGAAGCACTGATTGCGCACCGTTCTGAGATAGAAGAAATACAAGAACTCTTTAAAGAAGATGTTTACGGATAGTACGTAGGCAGCATGCCATGGGCAATAATATTGCCTGTACACCGTATTGTATGAGCGGTCGTGTAAACACAGCGTACAGGCATAGTTTTTGTACAACCCGCCTTAGGTCAAGCGATCATGGTTCGTGGTAGCCTTTAAGAAAATTTAACAACAGGTATCGCGGCTGGTTGGCCTATTTGGTTATACTGGACGGCGTAACATTTATCCCAGTTTTCACTAAACAGGCAATCGATGAAGAAATCCAGTTTTACGTACGAAGAGCTTCTGGACTGTGGCCATGGTCATATATTTGGACCCGGCAATGCGCAGCTACCATTGCCACCCATGTTGATGTTTGACCGTATCGCAAGCATCACCGAAGATGGCGGTGCCTACAATAAAGGTCAGCTAGTCGCTGAACTGGATATCAAGCCCGACTTATGGTTTTTCGAGTGCCACTTCGAGGGCGACCCGGTGATGCCGGGATGTTTGGGGCTGGACGCCATGTGGCAGTTACTGGGATTCTACCTTGGCTGGATGGGTGGCCCAGGCAGGGGGCGCGCTCTTGGCTCCGGTGAGGTAAAATTCAGCGGCCAGGTATTGCCGAAACATCAATTGGTGACGTATACCATTAACATTAAGCGCTTGATGTTACGTAAACTGGTGATGGGTGTCGCCGATGCATCTATGGAAGCCGACGGCAAGGAAATCTACGTGGCCAAGGATTTGCGGGTTGGCCTGTTTACAACAACTGACAACTTTTAATCGGGTAAACAGTTCATGAGACGTGTCGTTGTAACCGGTATGGGCATTGTTTCCAGTATTGGGAACAACAAGGAAGAAGTCACTGAATCGCTAAGACAGGGGAGATCTGGCATTGCCTTTTCCCCGGAATACCAGGACTTGGGTTTTCGCTCCCATCTTCATGGGCCAATCTGCCTGGATCTGGCTGAAGAAATCGACCGCAAGGTGAAGCGTTTTATGGGCGATAGTGCAGCGTATAACTATCTTGCCATGCAGCAGGCCATTGAAGATTCCGGGCTGAGCGAGGACCAGGTCTCCAATCCGCGGTCCGGCTTGATCGTCGGTTCCGGCGGCGGTTCTACGGAAAATATCGTGCTGTCCGCCGATACCTTGCGCAGCAAGGGACTCAGACGGGTTGGCCCCTATATGGTCACGCGCACCATGTCGAGCACCAACTCTGCGTGTCTTGCAACCCCCTTTAAAATCAAGGGTGTGAATTACTCGATCAGTTCTGCCTGCGCCACCAGCGCGCATTGCATCGGTAATGCCGCCGAGCAAATCCAGTTGAATAAACAGGATATTGTATTCGCCGGTGGTGGTGAGGAAGTGCACTGGACCATGACGGTGTTGTTCGATGCCATGGGTGCCTTATCCTCCAAATATAACGACACACCCAAGATCGCATCGCGTGCTTACGATGCCAACCGCGATGGGTTTGTTATTTCCGGTGGTGGTGGTGTTTTAGTGATGGAAGAACTGGAGCACGCCAGGGCACGTGGCGCCGGGATCTATGCAGAACTCATCGGCTATGGTGCCACCTCGGATGGCTCCGACATGGTGCAGCCTTCAGGTGAGGGTGCTGTGCGTTGTATGCGCCAGGCCTTGCAGCACGTGGATGGGCCGGTGGATTACCTCAATGCCCACGGTACCAGCACGCCTCTTGGTGATGTGCAGGAATTAAAGGCCATCCGTGAAGTATTTGGCGACCAGGCGCCACCCATCAGTTCTACCAAGTCTCTGTCCGGTCATGCCCTGGGCGCTGCCGGTGTGAACGAAGCGGTATATTCCCTGTTGATGATGGAAGCGGGGTTCATTTGTGCGTCTGCCAATATCGAGCAACTGGATCCTGAAGCCGAAGGTATGCCGATTGTACGCGAACGTGTGGATAACGCATCGCTTAATACAATCATTTCCAACAGTTTCGGTTTTGGTGGCACCAACGCCTCGTTGGTATTCAAACGGTTCGAGGGATAAACAGGGCATCACACTGTTCATGTCCCGCACTGGCAGGACATCAGGGTAAATCATCTGGCAGTGTTATCTAATACATGCTGCGCGTTTTTTTGTTATTGATCATACCTGTCAGCCTCTTGGCGCTGGGCTTCATGATTTATCCGGAGATGACAGCACTTTCGGCTGCTCAAATGAGGCTGGCCAGGTTCCTGCCCGGCGTGATTGCGCTGATTACATTGATGTTGGCGCTCAGGTTTAACCGAAGTCGAACGTTCTTTTCTGTGCTGACGCTCAGTTTGGCCTATGTCATTTTGATCTGGACCGTGCCTTGGTTAAAGGGAATCAAGGCTGTGGTTGTTTATCAGGCCTTGTGTGTTGCGGTGCCGTTTAATCTACTGGTGTTTTCCCTGCTCAAGGAGCGCGGTATGTTCACCTGGTGGGGCAGCACCCGGTTTGCGTTACTTGCCTTGCAGATCGTATTGGTTGCCGGGCTCATGCGTTGGTATCCGGCTGAGACAAAATACTACCTTGACTATCCTTTGGTTGATCAACAATGGTCAGCCTGGTCGAAGTTTACACAGCCGGTGTTGGTGATGATGGTACTCACACTGTTGATCTTGAACGGCCGGTTGTTTGCGAAACCTGACGCACAAACAAGCGCACTGTTCGGCGCTTTTATTGCCGCAGTGGTCATGCTGCACTTTAAGGATCAGGCAACCGCCAGCATTGTGTTTGCAAGCGCTGCGATCCTGATGCTCGTAGTTGCCGTAATCCAGGATTCCTATAGCATGGCCTACATCGACCAGCTAACTGATTTACCGGGCAGACGCGCGTTGAATGAGCGCATGCTGAAACTGGGCGGTAGTTTTAGCATCGCCATGCTCGATGTTGATCATTTCAAGAAATTCAACGACCGTTACGGTCACGATGCGGGTGATGAGGTGCTACGCATGGTGGCTTCACGCATTAAGCAGGTTGGCGCGGGCGGCAAGGCCTTCCGCTATGGCGGTGAAGAGTTCAGCATCCTGTTTCCGGGAAAGATGATGCCCGATGTGCTTGAATCGCTGAATACGATTCGGCAACGCATCGCAAACGCACGGTTTGATTTGCGTCGAACAGACCGACGACACAAGCGCAAGGTCGGGAAAAAAGGCCCTAAACAGGCTGCCAGGGTCACGATCAGCGTTGGTGTTGCTAACCGGTGCGAACGTACGCCGTCCGCCTGGGAGGTACTCAAACTGGCAGACAAGGCGCTATACCGCGCTAAAAAACAGGGCAGAAACAGGGTGTGTAAGTAGACACACGCTATGACGGAAGCTTACATTGAAGAAACTTTGGGTGTACTGTCCGTGATTGGCCAAAAACAGAGCACCATCAACGGGTCCACTTCATCAGGGTGTTGTATTGGATGCACCATAGCTCAATCAGAACCTTGGTTTCCTTTAGAGTAGAAAAGACCCCGCTGTTTAGCAGTTCATCGCATGGTTTGCCGTTGCACCATACAGGCAATCACGCATGACCTCGCGTACCCGATCTGTCCATCTAGATGTTTTTGTACGGTAATTTACGTGTTCGAGAATGTGATGATTATTTTCCGGTATTTAGAAGCTGGATTCCATGTTTTGGCTTGAATATGATAATACATGGAAATATAGTCCGTATATTAAGAATAAAACCATGGAAAATGGGTTCCACGTATCAACAAGTTATATGCAAAAAGAATGTATGGGGATAATTTGAGCTTTGAAAACACTAAAGTACCTTTTTGACAGGAATTTGGCGTGGGCAACCTCGATCAAGGAAAAAGATCCAGAGTTTTTCTCACAGTTATCCAAGCAACAGACTCCTGAGTATCTATGGATTGGCTGTTCAGATAGCCGAGTTCCTGCGAACGAAATAGTAAATCTGCCTCCTGGTGAAGTATTTGTACATCGCAACATTGCAAATGTTGTTGTTCATACAGACTTAAATTGTCTTTCTGTTGTGCAGTTCGCTGTCGAAGTTCTCAAAGTTAAGCATATTATAATTTGCGGTCATTATGGGTGCGGCGGTATTAAGGCGGCCATGGAAGATCAAGAACATGGTCTTATCGATAATTGGTTGCGGCATGTTAAGGATGTTATCCGTTTCAATGTTGAAAGATTTAAAGGGCTAAAATATGATGAGAAGTTAGATTTACTCTGTGAGCTAAATGTAAAAGAGCAGGTAACAAACATTTGTAACACAACTATTGTACAAAACGCATGGAAACAGGGGCGCGAGCTCTCCGTTCACGGATGGATTTATAACATTGAAAATGGGATTCTAAAGGATTTAAATACTTGTATTACATCAAGCGATGTGAATAAAAGAAAAACATAGTCATGCGTAAGTTTGCATATAACAATCGCGTTAACTTGGACTGGCAAACTCGCCGTTCCTTGCTCCTTAGTCGCTATGGGTCAGCCAGCTGGTTACGCAAAGCGTTAGCCCATAAAAATACGGTATTATAGTTGAGTGCGCGTACCAAACATTTCAAAACTATCCTTAGGCTGGTATTCCTGCTACTAATTGTTTCCGGAATCGCCTTTGCTATCGAGTACTCCCAGACCCTGGATGGTACTGAGGCAATGGGGCGTATTGTTGAAAAGCACAGGAAGCCGAATGGTGGTGGGCCATATGGTGATGCTTACGAGATTGTTATTGAGTACCAGGCGCATGGGCAACTCAAACGTTTTAGCACCTCGCGGGCGGTATGGGATACGTGGGCAGCGTTAAATACAATTGGTGCTACCGTACCAGTGTTGTACCTGAAAGATGGGAGGGTATTCATCAACCGTTTCGTCTATTTGTACCCCTTTACGGCGACGCTGCTATTCCTCACCGCATTTGGTATAGGCGCACTTCTTGTGCTTCTTGTCATCCCAGGGTTACGCATCGAAACAGCCTCCTCACGCGTAAGGCAATATCAACAGGCAAAAAACAGCCCTCACCAGTATCTTAGTCCCAACCGCAGGTTGTTGCTCAGCCGCCTGAATCGCTTGCTGCTAATGTTTGGAGGTGTACTTGGGTTGGTGGTCATCGGGGTTCTACGTTCATCTGCATGGCTGGTCATAGCTGGTTTTGTTGGTGTCATATTGTTGATGCTTGCATTTAGGCGGGTGCTTGTTTGTCCTCACTGTGGCGCTTCATTAGTCGAAGATCTGAAAGAAATCGTACCGCGTATTGTTTCTAGAACTAACTGGCTGATGGTGCGTGACTATTTGGCGAAGGGAGTTCCACTCACTTGTAGGAATTGCGGCCGCTCGTTGGACGATTGACAATAGAAGCTAACAATTTTTCCACCTGACCGCTATTCCGTTGGCGCTTCATAGCGGCAGGTGAGCTTGGTCGTTATAAGTCGATATAAAATATTTGTTTGCATCCGTGGTGTTGGGTAATCAATGATCATTGCCAGCAGGCTGCCGGCAATGAGATGCTTAGTTGCTTTTAGGTTTTTTGACCAGATCAACCAGGCGTGATGCATAATAATCGCCTTGTTCCCGCACCACTTGCTGGATGATATCCGATGGCTTCTTGCCGGTATGGCACAGGGCCCTGAATAACCTGTGCACCTGGTAATCAGTGTCCTGGTTGAGTAATGCATCAATCAGGGATTCGGTTAATATTTTCGACAACAGAACATTCGGCTCTGTAATGCTGTCGCTACCCAAATTATTACTGCGTTCCATATTCATGATCAACCTCTATAAGTCTTAGATTGACTAACATGATAGTTATTGGATTGATCGTTGTGTGTGAATAGTGTCACACATTTAGAACCTGGTAATCGTTGATTGTGCTGGTTGTGTTGTGTGATCAACGCAACCGTATGTTAAAAACTATTAATGTGTGATCCGTGTCACAAAATATACTATCTGTTTCTATTTAATCCACTTATTGATTTTGTGAGAAAAACGGAAACTTGTGTTTGTTTTCCGTGCGCTGATAATTCCTAGATGGAATTATTCTTAAGCTTCCCCAGTGCCATGACGTAGATTAAGCTTAGGCTGATAGCTGATCGTCAGTGCGGCGTCGCGGACGGGTTAACAGGTTAAAGCGTCCTGCCTGAAGTTTGTCCACCCAGTCCGGTAGGACAGCAGCGGGGAGTGGCGGGCTGATATGAAAGCCCTGAACCATGTCGCAGCCCAGGATCTCCAGAATATCCAGAATGTCCTGGTTGTGTACGCCCTCGGCGATGACCTTTTTACCCATGTTATGGGCGAGATCAATGGTTGAGCGTACGATCACAGCATCGTTTTCGTCTTCCATCATGTCCATGATGAACGAGCGGTCGATTTTTAGAATATTCGCTGCTAATTGTTTTAAGTATGACAACGAAGAATAACCAGAACCAAAATCGTCAATTGCCAGGGTTACACCAAGTTTGTTTAATTCGCCAATAACATCGTAGCCTGGCCTGGTTTCGGGCATCATGCTGCTCTCTGTAATCTCCAGTATCAGACGATTGGGCGGTATGCCCCATTTAGATAGCTGGCTGTCGATGAATACCGGAAGGTCTGGATTGTGCAGGTCCTTGGCCGATAAGTTGATTGATAACATGCAGTCAATATGTTGTTTTCGCCATTCGGCAAACTGCGCAAGTGCAGTGGTTACTACCCAGCGTGTAATTGTTTGTATCAGGCCGGTTTGTTCGGCGAGCGGTATGAAATCACTAGCGGGAACAAAATCACCATTGGAATGTGGCCAGCGTGCCAGTGCCTCAATGCTATGCAATTCCATGTTATTCATATTGATGATCGGTTGATAGTAGAGTGTTAGTCCTCCATTTTGAATTGTATCTTCCAGATCACGAATCAGGTTTAATCGATTAACCGAATAGATATCCAGTTCCGGATCATAGACTGAATAACCGCTGTTATTTCGTTTTGCTATATACATAGCAACATCGGCTCGTTGCAATAATGTATCACTATCATTCCCGTGTTCCGGAAAAAGACATATGCCAATGCTCAAACCGACTTTTAGATTGTGCTGCTCAACATTAATGGGTTCTTTCATTATTTCAATAATTCGTCTGGACAGGGTAATTGCCGTTTCAAGATCAGCGTTAGGTAGCAGAATGGAAAACTCATCGCCGCCAAGCCTGGCGACAATATCGGTATCACGTACCACATGACGTAAACGCGGTGCTACTTGTTGTAGCACACGATCACCAACATGGTGGCCGAGCGTATCATTGATTTCTTTAAACCGATCCAGATCCATGATGAATATGGCAACATTTGAATGGGTGTTTCTGGCCTTGACCAGTGACTCACTAATGCGATGATAAAGATAGGTACGGTTAGGCAGGTTAGTTAGCTCATCATGCAGTGCATTATGGCGTTCAAGGGCCGCAATACGCTTGATGTTGTAAATGCTAAGTAAGCTGATGCGTGCTACGAGAATGACGAAACAACCACCACCAAACAGCACCAGGGACACAACAGTTTCGAAAAACGTGACTTCGATGTTATAAAGACGGATTGCGAATAAGGTGTAACCAGCAATAAAGAGAACGATTAGTCCAAAAAGAATTTGCCAGCCACGACCATGCACTTGTTCTTTGCAGAGTATGCGAATGGGAAACAGGGCAGCGATCAACAATAAAATACCAATGATGACCAGGATGAATAGTATCAGTTGGTAATTCATAAGATTAAACAACGTAGCGGAGAACGGGCATGCGCTGGATTAGAGTCCAGTAACATAAGGGCACGGAGGGCATTCGACTCACGCGATCGGGTGTCCAGCAGCGATCGATCAAGTCTCATACGGGCCTCCTGGTGGTTCTGCATCCCCATAAATATCATGGTTTATGGCGTTATTGTTCTTACCTGAACAAAACCGGTCCTGAAAATACCATTAAGGCTCGCGGTCTTTAGAGCTGTGGGTGTGATCAGGTCTATGGAAATAGTAGTGCTAAGTGCGGCCAATTGCGATGTGACCCGGCTACCCAGAACCGCTATCGGGCCGGTCACCCGTCCGGGCGGGCCCTGTTGGTGTGGTATGGCCTTATGGCCAAAAGACAGTTGCTTTTAGTACTGATTAGTACTATATTAGTTCTAATACGGACTATTAAGGCTAGCCACAGTGAGCCGCATTTCCCATAAAAACGCTGAAAAACAAGACTTTATGCCACTTATGCAGGCCCTGGTCCGTGCCTACCAGGCATTTACCCGCTACGACGCCAAGGGCCTGCGCCGGGTTGGACTGACCATCCCGCAGGCCGACGTGATCTTCACGCTTGGCAATACGAAGGGCCTTAGCTTCAAGGAGATTGGTGAGCAGACCTTGATTACCAAGGGCACGTTGACCGGGGTGGTGGACCGGTTGGCAGGAAAGGGTCTGGTTAAGCGCACCCAGCAGGCCGATGACAAACGCTGCATGAGCGTGCGACTAACGGTCAAGGGCGAACAGGTGTTTGAGCGGGTTTTCCCCGCGCATATCGCCTACCTGAGGTCGGGTTTCGGACAACTCGGCGTGTCCGAAATGATCCAGGGGACCCAGTTCCTGAAAAAGCTGGCGGACGTATTCTGAGTTTTTTTACCACAATAGTCCTAATTAGTACTTTTAACGCAGCATGGCATGACAACAGGAGAATGAAGATGAACCAGATCGTGCATCGTGCCAATAGCCGCGGTGAGGCTGAACATGGCTGGCTGCATAGCCACCATACGTTCAGTTTTTCCGGGTATCATAATCCGGATCGTATGGGATTTGGCAAATTGCGTGTGCTGAATGATGATGTCGTTGAAAAAGCGCGAGGTTTTGATGTGCATCCGCATGACAACATGGAAATCATATCAGTCCCATTGGCTGGATCGCTCGAACATCGCGACAGTATGGGTAACATCCATGTTATCCAAAAAGGCGATATTCAGGTTATGTCCGCGGGAACAGGCATCACACATTCGGAATACAATCATTCAGCAACGGATAAGGTGAACTTCCTGCAAATTTGGGTATTACCAAAAGAACGTGATATCACGCCACGTTATGATCAGAAACACTTTGATGCGTCATTAAGGAAAAACAATTTACAGCTCGTCATTTCACCGGACAGTCGTGATGGATCAATTATCATTAACCAGGATGCATTTTTTACATTGCTTGATTTGTCTGAAGACGGATCCGTCGAATACAAGCTGCATACACCAGGTCATGGTGTTTATGTGTTTGTAATTGATGGTGCAATAGAAATTGAACAGAAAAAATTACAGCAAAGGGACGCCATGGGTATATCAGGAGTTGAATCATTCGTTATTAAGGGGTATGGGTCTAGTGAATGCTTGTTTATTGAAGTGCCGATGAAAATGGAGGCTGAATAATGCGGAATACAGACTATAAAAAGCTGGACAAGATATTTATAAACAGGTGGTCACCTCGCGCGTTTCTTGCCGATCCGGTAGCAGAAGAGACGTTGATGACCTTGTTTGAAGCGGCCAGATGGAGTCCATCCTGTTATAACGACCAACCCTGGAAGTTTGTTTTTGCGCGTAGCAGTGAAGACCTTAAGCGATTTTGCTCGGTCCTGGTAGAAGCTAACCAGGCATGGGCGTGTGCAGCCCCGGTATTGGTAATTGCCTTTAGCCGGCAACAGTTTTCAATGAACGATCAGCCTAACCGATGGGCTGATTTTGATACCGGCGCTGCGTGGATGTCACTAACACTTCAGGCCGAACAGCTAGGGCTGCATTGCCATGCAATGGGTGGATTCGATGCCGAGCGGGCATGCGCGGTTACCGGTGTCGACCCACAACTTTTCAATGCGCTATGCGTCATCGCGATCGGCAAACAAGGGCCGGCTGAGTTGCTGCCGGATGAGATACGCGCGCTCGAAGCCCCAAACGATCGCAGGCCACTCAAGGATATGGTAACCGAAGGCCGGATTTGAGTTGTAAACCCTATGTATATGGCAATTTCCAGCACTTGGGCATGTCCTGTATAACGACTAGCGTAAACATTGGGTGTGCCCAATTTAGGTGGATTTGACTATGATTATGAGTTGATAAATAGGCGTGAAGGTGCTCTAATTTGGCGGATTACATAATAAATAGTGTTTTGGGGTGATGTTGATGAGTAATACTGAGGGGGATTTCCGTGGCCGTGAGCGCCGGAGAGCAACGCGTACCTATTACCAAACTTCTTGCGAAATTATCGCTGATCACCAGTTCAATAAGTGCCACCTTGAGGATATCTCAATGTGCGGTTGCCGTATTGATTACCAGGATGGTCATACCATCGATGTCGGTAAAACCGTAAAAGTTGATTTGATGGAACTCGGTCTGCGTGCAGATGGGATCGTTCGCTGGGTAAATGAGTCGATGGCGGGGCTTGAGTTTATGAATCTCAAGGTGCACCCAACGATTTTAAACGGTTAACGCCTGTCTAATCGAAGAACCAGGGTAATAAGCCAATCTGGCGCAGTCCGGGTAATTTTCCGAATAAAAAATACAATACGTTATCGTCATGTTATTCGGTCATTCCATGGTACGAAACATCATTTGGTCTTTGGTCATTATTCTTGGCCTGATGACGGCTGGTTGTGAACAAGCTCAGGACCAGGCACCCGAGCCGGTTGCAGAAGTTGGTGAGCAACACCCTGAAACCAAGGCTGTGCCAGCCGAACCCCAAGATGGTGGCACCACTGAAGGTATCGAAGATGCGCCTAAGCCTTCATGTCCGGCCGGTGAGGGTATGATCGGCGGTTCATGCGAGCAGCTGAATGAATCAGGCACGTGTACTGACGATGATGGTAATGTTCAGGCAACAGTCATTTGCAAGAAATGGTATTGCACCTGTAGTGGACCCGATACAGCAGCCCATCGTGAAGGCGGTGCGACAAAATGCGAAGAATGCCCACGTGGTACCACGATCAATCCGCCTTATGCATTTCCTGGCGTGCTTCCAGAACTGTAATGCGTGAATTTTTGTATTTAATTTAAGTTACCAAACAAAAACCCCCTCTTAGATCAAGAGGGGGTTTTTGTTTGCAAAGATTGATTATCTTCAGCCGATAATTTTATTGTCCAAACACATTCTTGAAGAGTTTTTGCATCTCGGCCCAGGATTGTTCATCGGCTTCAGGGTTATATGCCAGCGGCAGTTTAAATTGTTCACCAAGTTTATTTGCGTCGGGATTGGTAAAACTGTGCTTGGCGCCCTGATAGCTTACAAAGTGATATTTTACATCTGCGTTATTCATTTCATTCATAAACGCATCAATTTGTTCAGGTTTTACAAATGGATCATCCTCGCCGTTCAAAACCAGCACGCGCGCTTTGATATCACCTTTTTTTGCAGGATTTTTTGTGCCAAGACTGCCATGAAAGCTTACAACCGCATCGAGTTCAGCACCTCGGCGCGCCATTTCCAGCACGATGCCGCCGCCAAAGCAGTAACCAATAGCCGCTATATCACCTGACTTCACAGTGGGATGGTTTTTCAAAATATCCAGGGCGATGTTGAATCGGGCATGAGCAACAGGCATGTTATCGATGACTTCATGCATGAATTTACTGGCATCGTCCGGGTGGTTGGCCAGTTTGCCATCGCCATACATATCGATAGCCAATGCTGTATAGCCAAGTGATGCAAGCATTCGGGCGCGTTTACGCGCATATTCGTTAAGCCCCCACCATTCATGAACGATCAGAATACCTGGCCGCTTTCCCTTGATGCTGTTGTCGAATGCCAGGTAACCAGTTAACTTTGTGCCGCCGGATGTGTAATCCAGTTGCTCACCGACAACAATGGCCTGCGCGGTGAATGAAAACCAGCTGAGAATAAAGAGCGCGGTCAGTGATTTCATGGTGATCTCCGATTGTTTATTCGTGTGGCCGTTAATGCCGATTGTACATGGTTAGCGTTTGGGTTTGTCGGGCAGATTACCCGGCTATCAGTGCCTGAAAAATGCTTGTGCGGCGTACGACTGGCAGGGAAAAATGCCCGTCATTGGCGGTGAAGATTGCACTGCAGCCGGGTATCGAAGCCGCCAGTTGTTTGCCAAGCGCGACCGGTACGGTGCGATCGAGTGTGCCATGCCACAAAAGGGCATTGACCGGGATATCCGAAGGATCAATGTACCATGGGCGGGTAAACAGTGTGAACTCCCAGGCAGCCCCCTGGCCACCTTGCCTGAATGCTTCGCGGATGGTTTCCAACATCGCCTGATGCACAATGGGGTCTGCCAATGTCACGTGATCGGCACGGGGTGCCAGGCTGGTGAGTATGTGTTATGAAACCGATTAGACACAGTATCTCACCCATGCCTTTTTTGCTTTTCACCATTAAAGCAGCAGCGATAATCAACAGTACCTGCGCAATAGTGTGTCCATGCGTTAACAACCATTGATACAAAACATCTATATCTATTGCTTAAATCCAGTCTCGTGGTTTTAGGTATTTTTCATACAGTTCCGCTTCCGGTGTTCCGGGCTTCGGCTTCCAGTTATATTTGAATGACACCTGTGGCGGTAACGACATCAGGATCGATTCAGTACGGCCACCACTTTGCAGACCGAACAATGTGCCGCGGTCATACACCAGATTAAATTCGACATAACGTCCGCGGCGATACAGTTGAAAATCCCGTTCCCGTTGACCGTAGAGTGTGTGTTTACGTTTGGCCACAATCGGCCGGTAGGCGGGGATGTAGTGATTACCAACGCTTTGCATGAAGGCAAAGCCTTGCTCAAACCCCCAATCGTTCAGATCATCAAAGAACAAACCGCCGACACCACGCGTCTCATCACGGTGTTTTAAATAAAAATAGTCATCGCACCATTTTTTATAGTTTGCATAGACGTCAGGCCCGAAGGAATCACAGGCCGCCTTGGCGGTTTGATGCCAGTGAATCACGTCTTCTTCAAAGGGGTAGTAGGGCGTGAGATCAAATCCGCCCCCGAACCACCAAACCGGCTCCATGCCCTCCTTTTCGGCAATGAAAAATCGTACGTTGGCGTGTGAGGTGGGGACATAGGGATTCTTTGGATGGATGACCAGTGATACGCCCATGGCCTGAAAGGCGCGACCGGCGACTTCCGGTCGTAGTACCGTGGCAGCCGGCGGCAGGCTTGTGCCATGCACGTGCGAGAAATTGATGCCGGCCTGTTCGAACACAGCGCCGTTGGTGAGCACGCGTGTGATACCGCCACCACCTTCGGAGCGATCCCATTGGTCAACACCAAAGGTTTCCTGGCCGTCTTCATCTGCCAGCGCATCGCAGATGCGTGCCTGCAGATGAAGCAGATAATCCTTGATGGCGTGACTATCGGGTAGTGTCATGGGTTTTAAACGGCGCGAATGATTTGACCGCTGGCAGCGTTGCGGATTTCACTCGGATGATCAAGTCCCAGGGTCGCGCCACCCAGAACGTAATCGATCTGATGACCAAAACGTTGTTGCACGCCAAGTGCGCTGCGCGCACTGGGTTTACCGTGACGATTGGCGCTGGTAGAGACGATCGGTTGACCGAGTGCATCACATAACCCGGCTGCTATGGGGTGTGCGGTGACCCGGACTGCAATAGAGTCGTGCGCACCCGTCACCCACAAAGGGGTGGTGGGTTCCGCAGGCAACAGCCAGGTCACCGGGCCCGGCCAGGTTGGCAGGATACGCTTTAGCATGTCGTCGTGGGGCTGCTTGATGAACGGCAGGAGTTGATTAAACTCGGATGCGATCAGGATCAGTCCCAGTTTAATCGGGCGTTGTTTGAGCGCTAACAGTTTGATGACTGCGGCTGGATTGCAGGGATCACACCCCAGACCGTATACGGCTTCCGTGGGGTAGGCGATGACCCGGCCTGCTCTGATATGGCGTGCGGCCTCGCGCAGCCGGTAGGAATGTGTGAACACGGCTCAGCCGTTTTTCAGCGATTCCTGCAGCTTGGCATCCTTGGCCTTGACGGATTCGGTGATCGTGCTGCGTTGTGCCTTGACGCGTGCTGCCAGTGCGGCATCGGATAGTGCCAGGATCTGTGCGGCCAGGTGTGCCGCATTCTTGGCACCGTTATCGCCAATCGCCACACAGGCGACGGGAATACCGGGTGGCATCTGCACGGTCGAGAGTAACGCATCAATGCCATTTAACGGGCTTGTGTCGAGCGGAACACCGATGACCGGTTTGGTGGTGAGGCCAGCGGCGACACCGGCCAGGTGTGCGGCCATGCCGGCTGCTGCAATGAATACGCCGCAGCCACGTGTTTCGGCATCGGTAACGTACTCGCGGGTGGCTTCAGGTGTACGGTGTGCCGAGGTAATTTTCATTTCATACGGTACGCCCAGTTCATCAAGGACACCCTGAGCAGCTTGCATTGCGGGCAAATCGGAATCAGAACCCATCATGATGGCAACGAATACGGAAGACATAATTAGGCGTAGTCAGTTAATGGTATGAAAGCGTTGGTTAAGCGGTAACGGTTTTGCTTTGTGGTGCGTTTTCCTCATCATACGGTGCCTTGTAACCGCATTCCTTGCGCGGGCACGCTTTCTCAGTACCACGCTTTAGTCGTTTGATGGTCATGACTGGCCAGGCGCAATCCGGACAGGGTTCACTAATGGGCTCATTCCATATGGCGTATTTGCAATCAGGGTATCTTGAGCAGGAATAAAACACTTTGCCACGTCGTGATCTGCGTTGCACGATTTGTCCTTTTTCGCACTCCGGACAGGTCACACCGGTTTCAGCAGGCTTTTCCAGCGGCTCTATAAACTTGCATTTCGGATAACTGCTGCAGCCAATAAATTTTCCATAACGACCCTGCCGGATCAGAAGATCGGATTCGCATTTAGGGCATTTACGTCCCTGAATAATTTCCGGTTCAACAGGCGCTTCATTTGGGTCATCTTTCAGGTTGCGTGTGTAATCACAATCCGGAAAACCACTGCAACCGATGAAACGCCCGCGCTTGCCCAGACGTATCGTTAGTTGTTTGCCGCAAGTTGGACAGTTTTCATCCATCTTTTCTGTTGTTACATCGGAACGTGAAACGGATTCCGTTTTTTCCAACACTTGCTTGTTGAAGCTCTTCCAGAACTCCTCTATCAGCGGAATCCATTCTTTCTCGCCACGGGAAATGGCATCCAGGTCATCTTCCAAACGTGCTGTAAAGTGGTAATCAACGTAGCGCGTGAAGTGCTCCGTTAAAAATTTATTGACGATGCGACCCACATCGGTCGGTGTAAAACGGCGTTTTTCCAGTTCAACGTATTCACGTTGTGTCAGTGTGCTGATGATGGATGCGTACGTGGAAGGCCGGCCGATACCGTACTCTTCCAGGCTGCGTACCAGGGATGCCTCACTGTAACGCGGCGGCGGTTCAGTGAAGTGTTGTTCGACGTTCAGTTCCAGTAGTTTGACTTGGTCGCCCTTTTCCATCGGTGGGAGGATGCGCTCTTCATCTTTATCCTTGGCATCATCCACGCCCTCCTGGTAAACGAGCATGAAGCCCGGGTTAGCTACCGTTGAGCCGGTTGCGCGGAAGCGGTGCAGGCCGCACCCGAGGTCAACCGCAACTGTATGCATGGTGGCATGAATCATCTGGCAGGCAACGGTTCGGTTCCATATCAACCGGTAAAGCTTGAATTGATCGGTTGTGAGCGATTTTTTCAACGCATCCGGTGTCAAAGATACATCGGTGGGACGCACGGCTTCATGCGCTTCTTGCGCGTTCTTGGCGCGTGTTTTGTAATGTTTCGCCTGCTTCGGCAGATTTTCTTTGCCATACGTTGACTCAATAAAGGCGCGTATATCCGAGATGGCTTCTCCGGCAAGTGTGGTTGAATCTGTGCGCATATAGGTAATAAGACCAACAGCGCCATCGCCAATATCAATACCTTCATATAGTTGCTGCGCAACACGCATGGCGCGTTGCGCAGTAAAACCCAGCTTGCGAACCGCTTCCTGTTGCAGTGTTGAAGTAATAAACGGGGCAGCAGGATTGCGCTTACGTGATTTTTTCTCAACGTTTAGCACTTCAAGCATGTCATTGGCATGCTTGATAAGCTCTTTTTCTATCTTTTTCGCCTGCTTTTCGTTTTCAACAGAAAGCTGCGTAATTTTCCCCCCATCAAATTCCGAAAGCCTGGCGGTAAACCTTTTCTTGTCCTTTTCAGATTCTGCTTCAATGCTCCAGTATTCCTGGGGTTTGAACTTCTCAATCTCTTCTTCGCGCTCAACAATCAGGCGCAGCGCAGGACTTTGTACACGACCTGCGGATAATCCCCGGCGGATCTTTTTCCACAATAAAGGCGACAGGTTGAAGCCAACCAGATAATCCAAAGCACGTCGTGCCTGTTGCGCATTGATCAGTTCGCTTGCCAGATCTCTCGGGTGCTTAATGGCTTCTTGAATCGCGCGTTTAGTGATCTCGTGAAAGACAACGCGATGCACCGGCTTGGAATCTAATGCGCCTTGTTCTTTTAATAATTCATATAAGTGCCATGAAATGGCTTCACCTTCACGATCCGGATCAGTCGCCAGGTAGAGCGCTTCAGCTTTTTTCAGTGCACGTTTAATTGCCTGAACATGTTTTTCATTTTTTTCTATTGCCTGATAGTGCATTGAGAATCCATTCTCTGTGTCGATGGCACCTTCTTTGGGTACCAGGTCTCGCACATGCCCGTATGAGGCCATGACCTTGTAATCCTTGCCCAGGTATTTTTCGATCGTCTTGGCCTTGGCCGGCGATTCAACAATAACGAGATTCGTTGGCATAAATTAGAGTCTGTGAAATTAAAAAGTGAATAATTCGCGACTGCCCAGACTAACCTGGCGCCGCCCGTCCTTATTTATCATTTACAGAAAATGCGCCCTAATGCAAATTTGGGCTGCCGAAGAATTCAGCAAGCCCGGCGATCTTTTCAGGTTCAATGGACGGATGGCTGAACAGCGCTAACAGGATAATCATCTTGATCTGCTCGGTATCAATTTCATCATCCGGGAGTTCCATGACCCGGTCCAGAACGAGTTCAAATGCCTGGTCATCCAGTATCTTTGCCTGTCTTAGATACAGCAACAGACCCTGAGCCTCGATACCCAGCACCGCTGTTTCTTCACGAGATAGTACGCGCAGGGTTTTTTGTGCCGGACTGTCAGCAACAGGCCGTACATCTTCTTCATGAAATGTTCCTAGCCAGTCGAGCGCCCGGCTGACTTCATCACCCGGGAAGCCCGCTTCGAGCAGCATGATACGCAATGCCGCCTCATCGTGTCCGGTTGCCTCAAGGTCGCTAAGCGGGTTTTCGAACAGGTACATCAACACATCCAGTACGGTGTCCTTCATTCAAGTCATCCTGTCTCGGCTTGTTGCGGGTTAGCGCCGGCTATAGTGGCCGCCTGGCGTGGCTGAGACCAGCCCATGTAGTTCAAGTATGAGGAGGATGGAGGAAACCTCGGCAGCCGTCAATCCGCTCCGTTCGACCAGCATGTCCACGGGTGTCGGATCGTATCCGACCAGCGCCAGTAACTGTTGGTGGTCCGGATCCATGGTGTGCCGGGTTGTTTCGGTGTGTTGATCAGGCATCTGGGGGGTGCTTGCGGCCAGCGCCATGGGACCCAGTTCTTCCAGGATATCCTGTGCAGTTTCGACCAGCTTGGCACCCTCCCGGATGAGTGCATGGCAGCCACGGGCGAGCGGGCTATGGATAGACCCGGGTATGGCGAAGACCTCACGGCCCTGATCAACGGCGAGCCGTGCCGTAATCAAGGAGCCGCTTTTTTGGGTTGCCTCCACGATCAGGGTGCCTAAGCTAAGGCCGGCAATGATCCGGTTACGACGCGGAAAGTTTTCCCGCAAGGCCTTTACGCCAGTCGGAAATTCCGACACCAATGCCCCGTGCTCTGTGATGCGTTGTGCCAGATCCCGATGACGGGCGGGATAGATACGGTCCAGTCCGGTGCCGGCAACAGCAATCGTTGTGCCACCTGCCAGCAGGGCACCTTGGTGGCATGCCGCATCAATGCCAATGGCCATCCCGGAGGTGATGCTAAGACCTGCATTGGCAAGAAAGCGTGCGAAGGCCTGTGCCGTATCGGCCCCCGTCGAGGTGGGGTTACGGCTGCCGACCATGGCGAGTTGCAGGCTTGACAGGACACCGGGTTGCCCATGGATAAACAGGACCGGTGGTGGATCAGAGATTTCACTCAGCAGCCTGGGATAGCGTGGATCATTCAGGGTAATGATGTGATGATCGGGTTCATCAGCCCATGCCAGATCCCGATCCAATCCGGTGTCGTCCGGATGGTTAAGGCCGTCGATGACGGTTTCAGATAACCCCAGTTGTCGTAAGGTGTGCGCACCGGCGTTTAGCGCATCGCCGGGTTCGGTGAAGTGTTGCAACAACCGGGCAATGGTGCGTGGACCAAGGCCCGGTGTTCGAATAAGGATCAGCCAGTCGCGAAGCTGATCCATAATGGTATTGGTGTCAGTGTTTACGGCGTCCGAACATCATCGTACAAGCGCATGTTACGACGGGCATGCATGACCAGGGCATAACTGAGTCCTTCGAAAGACTCGATGACCATGATCAGTCCCGCGCGGTCGTCGGGCATCACAGCCGTATCAGCCGGGTCCGGTGTTCCAGGATCCAGGACCGCTTCACCCTTGGTATAGACCGCCAGGACATGGCCTTTTTCCAGTCCATCGCGTTTGCCACGATTGATAATGACCGTCTGGAAACTGCCAACCTGATTCAGGCCGTCGAGTATTGAAATGATCTTGCCCTTGAAGTTCTGTGCCGGCGCATGGGGCATGTAGCTTGAATAGTATTCACCCTTGGGTACCGGTAGCAGCCTGTCCCCGGTGGCTGCTTCGCGTCTGGATGAGGTCAACAGCATGGTGCTTGTTTCGCCACGTTGTTGTGTGCGCGCATCACCCACAAAGATACCCTTGTATGCCAGCACTTTGTTGGACTCCGGATCAATCAGTGGATCGCCCAGGTGATAGACCTGGTAGCGGTCGTCGACTGAGCCATTTAAACCGCGCACATAGATTCTGTCGCCCTTGCCAGTCACCAGGTGTTCATCAGGACTGCTGATGATATAGGGCGCCTTGTCCATTTCCGCCTTGTCCAGGAATTTCAGCCGGCTGAGAAACTGTTGAATGGCATCCACGGGTACGGTGGCAATAGCTTTCTTCTTCACCGTCTCGCGCATTGTGGGGGATAGTTTGACTTGGGGTCTGCCCCGTTTCAGCTTGAGTCTTGGCTTTCCGTCCACAAATTCCAGGGCAAGGGTGTCGCCCGGATAGATCAGATGTGGATTGGCAATCTGTGGGTTGGCCGCCCAGAGTTCCGGCCAGCGCCAGGGTTCATTCAGGAATCGCTTGGAGATATCCCACAGTGTGTCACCCTTGACGACGGAGTAGACGTTCGGGTGATCAGGATTGAGCTTTAGTGTGTCGCCGAGGGAAGCAAGCGGCAACGCTCCGAGTAGGGTCACGCCCAGCATGGCGCCCATCAATCGCTTAGCAGACATAGGCATCCTTCGTATAATGGTGGTGTGAATCATTGGCATATTGTCTAAATAGTATGGCTAAATTGGTCAGGATTCCAGTATTCTTCTATAAATTTCTTGTAGTTGTGAAATTTTACTAGAATTTTTCGAGATTACTATGGCATTGTTGGATATTCTTCACTTTCCCGATTCCAGGCTTCGGACCCGGTCAAGCCCGGTTGATCAGGTCGACGACGGGATCCGTCAGTTGGCCGATGACCTGCTTGAGACCATGTATGCTGCACCGGGCATCGGCCTGGCTGCCACCCAGGTTAATGTTCATAAGCGATTGATTGTTATCGATATTAGCGAAAATAATGACCAGCCACTGATCCTGATTAATCCCCAGATCACAGCGCGCGAAGGGAACGAGGAGACGGAGGAAGGCTGTCTGTCGGTCCCCGGGATCTATGAGAAGGTGGTCCGTGCCGAACAAATCACGGTGACCGCGTTGGACAGGGCGGGTGATGCGTTTGAGTTGACGACGGATGGACTGCTGGCCGTGTGTATCCAGCATGAAATCGACCACCTGGATGGAAAACTGTTCATCGATTACCTGTCGGAAATGAAACGCCGGCGGATCAAAAAGCGCGCCCTCAAGCACCCACTGGAGCAATCCGGCGATACCGCGCGGCAGAAGGTCATTTAGACTGAACATGCCGATGGCCGCTGCTGTCAAGTCCTGTCCGGATTGATCAACTACCTTGAATATTGTTTTTGCTGGCACGCCTGAATTCGCCGTACCGAGCCTTGATGTCTTGGCCGATGGCGGCCATCGTCTATGCGCGGTGTATACCCAGCCTGACCGGCCGGCGGGCAGAGGGCGAACGTTAACCCCCGGCCCGGTCAAACAGCGGGCCATTGAACTGGGCCTTGAAATCCGACAGCCCAGACAGCTACCTGACGAGACGATATCACTCGCCGCGTTTCAATGTGACCTGATGGTGGTGGTGGCGTATGGGCTCATGCTACCGGCCACCCTGCTTGGCATACCGCGTCTGGGGTGTATTAATGTGCATGCATCGCTATTACCCCGCTGGCGGGGTGCGGCACCTATTCAGCAGGCCATCCTGGCCGGTGATGACCAAACAGGTATTTCAATTATGCAAATGGATGAAGGTCTGGATACCGGACCGATACTGGATCAGGCCACAATCGATATACCTGAAACGGCCACCGCAGGTGATCTGCACGAGGACCTGGCGAGGCTCGGTGCTATACGGCTGGATCGGGTGGTCAACCAGTTGGCGCATGGCGCACGCATTCATCCACAGTTGCAGGACGATGCAGCTGCAACCTATGCCCCCAGGATCAATAAAGAAGATGGCATACTCGATTGGCAACAATCCGCTGATGCGTTGGCACGTTGCGTACGCGCCTATAATCCTAGGCCTGTCGCCTGCGCGCAATGTAACGATGGTTGTTTGCGAATATTCTCGGCCGGTGTTGAATCGTATGCGGGTAATGTGGCGCCGGGTACCATTTTAGCAGTTGAGCGAGACGGGTTGCGCGTGGCCTGCGGCAAAGATGTGTTACGTTTGTCTGAAGTACAATTACCCGGCCGTCGCCGAATCATGTTTTCAGACCTGATGAATG
>BTQO01000006.1:0-22224 GCA_036985915.1 Gammaproteobacteria bacterium
GCCATTCCTGGTAAAGAGTAATTCACCGGACTCCCGGTTGAATCCTGAATAAGTTTCATCAATGCACACTGCAAACTGCTCGGCCTTGTTATTTTCTCCGGCAAGGATAAACGGGTAACGTCGGACGTATGCAGGTATGTAGTTGGCATCCCAGCTGCCATCAGATTTTACGTACATATTTTGCTTTCCCTGAAGACCAAGCACAGCAACCGGCCGTACTTCATCACCCTGCGCAATAAAAACTATTGGGTACTCGCGGCAAGCAAGGCTAAACTCAATTGTAGTTAGTAAAACTGCATTGGTTTCATTGGCAAACTGGTAATTTGTTTCAGCTTTAATTCGCCAGTCTTTGTGCGATTGATCACTTAATGCTACAACTTTTTGATAGAACTGCGGTTGGTCTGCCATCGTGGAAATTCGTTCAGATTGGTTAACAACGGATTGATGGTAACGCGGGGATACAGAGTCAATTAAAAATGCGCGGTCACGTCGAAGAAAAATTGTGGTTCATCACCATCGGCCGGGCGCCTGCCTGAAAGTGGAATACCGGCACTCCAGCGTGCCTGAAATTCGCCAGGCAAGTTGAAGTTAAGACCAAATCCATAACCAATCAGTTCGATGTTCTTTTGCTGCGACGACAATGGATCATTGACAGCGCCATGTGCGTAATCAAGGAATATTGAGGCCTGCAATACCTCACCCCAGCGACGACCCTTGAATGGGGACACCGTGTCTGTAAAACCAGGGGCATTCATCAGATATTCGGCAGTGAAGTAACCGCCTGAGTCGGTCAGGAACTGCGAGGGTACATAAGCACGGACGCTATCCGGACCACCCATGGCAAACTGTTCACCTGAAAAGAGCAAATCATTGGAAAACTGGCCGCCCAATCTGACCAATAGTGACGTGTTTTTACCCATGGTTTGCAGGCGCGAATAATTGATCGATATTTTATTGAATTTACCACCAGCCTTGGTACCGCTACCGCCTCTACGGCTACCGACCTGTGGATCCTGCGGATCATTGGATTCCATCGAGCCTAAGAAATTGCCAATACCGCGGCTATATTGAACCGTCAGCAGATTCAGGCCCTGCGACTTGAGATCGATCCAGTCCTTGTTCCATTCCATGCGTGCGATGGTGAGATCATCGACGGTCAATGTCCGGCCACGCTGCAGGGAACGCCCGGACGCGCGAGTCAGCGAGAGCATCGCGTAGGCGTTGGATGTCCGGGTGCGCTCATAGTCATTACGAATCGCCACCATGAACGAATCACCCCGGCCCGTTATATCGAGTGAATTGATCGCACCACCGTCATCGTTATTTCTGACTTTAAATTCGTTCGACTCTCCGTGCAGCAGCAAGCGATACTGGGGCCTGAACAGCATGCGTTCATAGTCCCAGGATTTCAGGTTGGATTTTTTGGGATCATATTTCTGCTGTACGCCCACTTCCAGCCGGTCCGCGGCGCCAAAAATATTGTTAATACCAAAATCGAGCCGGGCGGCATATTGGCCTGTCGCTGTGGAACCATGATTGTTGTAAGACAGCTTCCAATAGGTTCGATCTTCTTTTTGGACCTTCAGGATCAAATCGGAATCGCCGACTTTCTGTCCCGGTTGAAACACACCGAAGACCGTCAGGCCCGGGTAATCAGCCAGCCTGACCAGTGAACTCTCGACTTCAGCCAGGGTCAGCGGCTGACCCATCAATGGATCAAACGGCGAAGCCAGAAGATCTGGTGAATACATCTTGTTGCCTTCCACCAGCACCTGGCCCAACACACCCTCCAACACCTGGATCACCACCACACCATCTTCAACGGTCTGGACGGGAATAAAGGCGTAAGAAACGATAAACCCGTTCTTGCGGTAATGATCGGTGATTCGGTTCGCGAGTTCTTGTAATTGGCCGATCGTTAACCCATCGGGCCTTTTGGAGCGTTCCTCGTTAATGAGCGAGTAGACATCATCGAGTTTTAGGCCCTGATCAGGGCGATCGGTCGCGCCCCGGAGTTCAAACGCGATAATCTTGATGCGCGGCCCCTCTTCGATACCCAAGGGGCGCTCAACCACCGGTGGCACAATATACACGCCCGGCCTGGGTTCCAGTTCAGGATAGGCGGGCCCCAGTTCTTCAGGAACCACTGCAGCATCAGCCGGTTCAGCAGGTGGCAACTGGGCCGACACTGATCCCCACACCAAAACACTGGCTATTAAACATGCATGCGCGAACCGCCCAAACAGGCGGTTATGTCGTAGCCAAAATGGCACGTACTGATCCCCTAGCTTTTTGTTGATAAGCGAACTGCAAACCATTCTCGCGATTTACTGTTCTCCACGAGCAGCATGATCTTGGAAAATACCCGTAATGTCAATATGTTAGGCGGCCAAGCTGGGATTTTTTACAAGTCACTGATCCCGCTGATCTTTAGTATTTTCAAGCGCGTTTTTTGCTCAGAACCGCCGCCAGGATATACAGCGACTTATCGTTGAGCGTCGTCAGTAAGATTTTTACGCCAACGAGGCAGGGCTTTAGTGGGGATCTTGACCGGAAATTTGCCCTGCGCCTGTTGTAACAGGGCCTGTCTGCGCTGCTGCACATAGTTATTTTGAAGCAGCGCTCGAATCCTGGGACTCGCCTCAGCCTGGGACAGTGTGCGCTCAGGGTTGCGTTTTCCAGTCTTGAAGATGTGCATCCCGCCTGAGCCGGTCACCGGGTCGCTGATCTTGCCCGGTTTGAGCGCCAGGATAACCGCCCGTAACTCCGGCCGCAGGCTGCCGACATTAACCATGCCCATATCACCGCCCTTTTCCCGGCTTGCCTGGTGTGCCGAGTACCGTTTTGCAGCTTCGGCAAAGTTCGTTTTTTTCTTACGCAGTTGCTTGACCAAGTCTGCTGCCAACTTCTTCGCTTCGGCCTTGTTATTACCTGTCTTATTTGGCTTATTGAACGGTATGAATATTTGCCAGACACGGACCTGCTGAGGCACTTTTAAACGCGCCTTGTTCTGCTGATAGAACTGACGCACCTGCTCATCTGAGGGATATCCGGCTGGCGCAGTACTGACAACATTGCGGTTTATATAGGCGTTGATCAAAGATTGCTGCACCTGACGTTTGAGTGCACCGACCATCGCGGGCTCATTCCCCAGACCTTGTTCAAGTGCGGCTGAAATTAATGACTTCCTGGCCGCGTTCCGCTTCAAGAACTGTACCAAGGCCGCGTCGCTAGCCAACAATTTACTGCGCTCGAGCTTAGATAAACCATTGACCAGATTTTTAACCTCCTCATAGGTAAATGATTTTTGCTCATCGCCAGAAATCATCACCATCAAGCCACCACCAGCCCTTTGAGCCTCGGCACTGGAAGCTTCTGCCTGATCTGGCTTGTCTTGCCAGAAAATGGCCACACCGCCTGCAATCACACCAAGCAGTATCAAGAAAACGATGAGGGGTCTACGGTTCATAACAGTTGCGCCTATTGTGTCTACGCTATTCATCTTAACGTCCATCGGTGCCGGGCACCTGGATGCGCTGACCTAGAAGGGTATATCGTCATCAAAATCATCCTTCGCGCCTGCAGCGGTTTCTTGTGATGTGTTTGCCGCCTTCGGAGGCGGAGAAGAATTACTATCCACACCGCCGCCTCGACCGCCCAGCATTTGCATCTCACTGGCAACGATTTCGGTGGTATAACGGTCCTGGCCATTGCGATCCTGCCATTTTCGGGTTTGCAGCCTGCCCTCAACATACACTTGGGATCCTTTGCGCAGATACTCGCCGACTATTTCGGCGAGCTTGCCGAAGAACACCACATTGTGCCACTCGGTCCGTTCCTGCTTCTCACCGGTCTGTTTATCTTTCCAGGACTCATTAGTAGCAACCGTGACATTGGCCACGGCACCACCGCTCGGCATGTATTTAACCTCGGGATCCTTGCCAAGATTCCCCACTAAAATGACCTTATTGATACCACGTGCCATAATAACTTCCTGATTTAATTGATTTATTTTAGATTACGTCGATATACGGAAGGTGGCATTCTAACCTTCAAACGCTGCAAATTCACGTATTGTCTGTTCATCCAGCCGTTGACGATCCACTTTCAAATAGGCGATCCCCTCCCCGCCGACCACCACGGCCTGTTTTACACCACGCACATTGGCCAGACGTTGTGCCAATGTTTCAGCGGCGTGTTCGTCCATGCGGCCAACCGTCAGTTGATAACTATCAAATAGCTTAGGTTGCGTCATCCCTATGGTAATGATCAGCCAAATCATGCCAAGCCCCGCGTTTAGTAAAAACACGCCGGGTACGCCGTATTTTCCCAGCATCACACCCCCTAACGTGCCGCCCACGAACACACCCAGAAATTGCGAGGTGGCATACACCCCTAATGCCGTCCCCCTGGCATCGGGCGGCGCCAGCCGCGAAACCAATGATGGCAAACTGGCTTCGAGCAGGTTGAATGCAGTAAAAAAAACCACCATGATCATTGCAACTGCCCATAGGCCGCCGTTTAGCAATGAAAGCCCGAGCAAAGCCACGACCAATATCGAAATCGCAACCAGCAAGGCGGTTTTTTGTAGCTTATAACGTTCGCTGGCGATTAAAAAAGGCAGCATAAATACGACGGATGCAACCAGAACAGGTAAATATATTTGCCAATGCCTAGCGGTTTCTATTCCGGTCTGCTGCTCAAGATACAAGGGAAAAACAATAAAACTGGCGGTGATTACTGCGTGCAAAACAAAAATGCCCGCATCAAGACGCAATAGCTGATGATCGCGTACGACCTGACCAAATAAAACGGGTATGGCCAATACATTGCGCCTGGAGTGACTGACTGCAGAGGCGGGAACAGCAAAAAGGAGTAATAACATACCCAAAACCGCTAACCCTGACGTCAACCAGAATATACCCGGCACACCAATCGAAGAGAGCAACACGGGCCCCAGGATAATCGCCAACAGAAATGATGCACCCATACTGATGCCAATCATCGCCATCGCC
Source organism: Gammaproteobacteria bacterium (assembly GCA_036985915.1). Lineage (GTDB taxonomy): Bacteria > Pseudomonadota > Gammaproteobacteria > JAJDYQ01 > JAJDYQ01 > BTQO01. The sequence goes on from BTQO01000006.1 coordinate 5,016, forward strand.
TTGGCGCGATTCTCATCACGCGTCAGATCCGACGCCAGCGCCATCACAGCAGCTGCGATCGCACCAGAGCCTTGCAAGGCCCTGCCGATGATGATGGGAATGATATCCTGTGCCAATGCAGCCAGCACACTGCCAGCGGCAAACAGCAGCAAGCCAAACAAGATAACCGGTTTACGTCCAAGACGGTCAGACATCCAGCCAAACGGAATCTGTAATAAGGCCTGGGTCAGGCCGTAGATGCCTATGGCAATACCGATCAGGGTCGGCGTAGCACTTGGCAACTCAAGCGCATAGATGCTGAATACCGGCAAAATCATAAAAAGCCCCAGCATTCTTAAGGCAATTACACCGGTTAACGCCAGCATGGCACGCCATTCCTGAGCTGACATGCTTGTGTTCGTATTCGTCATGGTAGAAGCATTTTAATAAGTGAACTTTGCGCCTGAATGAATCCGGCGCGTATAGTAGCAGGTTGAGTTCGTAATCAGGCTGCCCGGTATCCGTGGAATTCATTCGCATAAGAGGTGGACGCACCCACAATCTTGCCAATATCGATTTGGATCTGCCGCGTGACCGGCTGATCGTTATCACCGGGCTATCAGGTTCAGGTAAATCATCGTTGGCTTTTGACACCTTGTTTGCTGAAGGCCAGAGACGTTACGTCGAGTCATTATCTGCCTACGCGAGGCAATTTCTTTCTGTGATGGAGAAACCGGATGTCGATCTGATTGACGGATTATCACCCGCCATCTCTATTGAACAAAAATCAGCATCACACAACCCTCGTTCAACGGTCGGCACAATCACAGAGGTTTATGATTACCTGCGTTTACTGTTTGCACGCACAGGCATTCCGCGGTGCCCAACCCATGGTAATGAATTAACTGCCCAGACGATTAGCCAGATGACTGACCAGGTTCTGGCGCTTGAGGAAGACACCCGTTTAATTTTACTCGCGCCAGTCGTTAAAGCGCGTAAAGGTGAGCACGCCAATCTGTTCAATGAGCTTAGGGCGCAAGGTTTCATCCGTGTTCGTCTGGATGGCAAGGTAATGGACATTGAAGAACTGCCCGACCTTGAACTGCGCAAGGTTCATCGTATAGAAGTTGTAGTTGACCGCTTCAAGGTTCGTGCTGAACATATAAACCGCATCGCGGAATCATTCGAAACTGCTTTGCGCCTGGCGAATGGTGTCGCATATGTTGCATTTATGGATAAACCGGGATTTGCTGACCTTGTCTTCTCGGCACAATTCGCTTGTCCTGTTTGCAGTTACAGCATCCGCGAACTGGAACCACGGCTGTTCTCGTTCAATAACCCGGCTGGTGCTTGCTCAACCTGTGACGGACTGGGTTATGTTCACCGTTTTGAGCCTGAGCGCGTGGTTACGCATCCGGAACTATCACTCGCAGGTGGCGCGGTACGGGGATGGGATCGCAGAAATGCCTGGTATTTTCAAATACTGCGCTCACTTGCCAATCATTACAACTTCGATATTGAAATACCGTTCGAAGAATTGCCTGAAAAAATTCGCCGCACTGTGTTGTTCGGTAGTGGCGATGAAACAATCGAGTTCCGATACCTGAGCGATCGAGGCGGCTATAAGAAACGAACGCATTCTTTTGAAGGCATTATCCCAAACATGGAACGGCGCTGGCGGGAAACTGAATCTGCCGCCGTTCGCGAAGAATTGGGCCGCTATCGGGGATCCCAGAGTTGCCGGGACTGCAAAGGTACCCGGCTCAATACTGAAGCCCGCCACGTGTTTGTATCAAACCACAGCCTGCCCGAACTTACTGCACTGCCAATCAAGCAGGCGCACAGCTTTTTTGAAACGCTCAGCCTGACCGGACAACGTGGAGAAATTGCCACGAAAATCGTCAAGGAGATCAGCGCAAGACTGTCATTCCTGGTAAATGTTGGTCTGGATTATCTAACACTTGATCGTAGCGCTGAAACCTTATCAGGTGGAGAAGCGCAACGTATTCGTCTGGCCAGTCAAATTGGTTCCGGCCTAACCGGGGTGATGTACATACTCGATGAGCCATCTATTGGACTACACCCGCGCGATAATCGCAGACTGCTCGACACCCTGACCCGGCTGCGCGATCTTGGTAATACCGTCATTATGGTTGAGCATGACCAGGAGGCCATCATGAAGGCTGATCATGTCGTGGATATGGGTCCTGGTGCGGGTGTTCATGGCGGGCATGTGGTAGCGCAAGGCACGCCGAGAGACGTGATGGCGAACACCGCGTCCCTGACCGGTCAGTATCTCTCTGGCAAGCGGTGTATTCCGATACCTTCAAAACGGCAACAACCGGTTGAAGACCGCTGGCTGACGATCAAAGGGGCGCGTGGCAATAATCTTAAAAATCTTGATGTTGCCATCCCCGTCAGTTGCATGACTTGCGTAACCGGTGTTTCAGGATCAGGTAAATCAACATTGATCAATGAAACACTGTACCGGGCATCTGCGCAAATCCTCAACCGTGCGAACGAGAATCCTGCCGATCATGATGAGATACTGGGACTCGACGCCTTCGATTATGTTGTTGATATTGATCAAAGCCCCATTGGCCGTACCCCGCGCTCCAATCCGGCGACCTATACCGGCTTATTTACCCCGATTAGGGAGTTATTTTCAGCAACGCCTGAATCCAGGGTACGCGGGTACGCGCCTGGCAGATTCAGTTTTAATGTCCGCGGAGGGCGTTGTGAAGCATGCCAGGGGGAAGGGCTCATCAAGGTCGAAATGCATTTTCTGCCGGACATCTATGTTCCGTGCGATGTATGCCAGGCCAAGCGTTATAATCGCGAAACACTCGAAATTCGGTTCAAAGGTAAAAATATCCATGAAGTCCTGGACATGACCGTTGAGGATGCGCTCGATTTCTTTTCTGCCGTACCGGTGCTTGCACGCAAGCTCAAAACCTTACTGGATGTTGGCCTTTCGTATATCAAGCTCGGGCAAAACGCAACAACACTTTCCGGTGGTGAAGCACAGCGGGTAAAACTTTCCAGGGAACTCTCGAAGCGGGATACAGGCAGAAATCTTTACATTCTTGATGAACCCACCACGGGCCTTCATTTCCATGATGTCGAACAACTACTGACTGTATTGCACCGATTGCGAAATCACGGCAATACGATTGTCATCATCGAACATAACCTGGATGTCATCAAGACAGCGGACTGGATCATTGACCTTGGTCCGGAAGGCGGCGATAACGGCGGCACAGTCATTGCGTCAGGACCGCCACAGACAATCTGTGAACACAAACAATCATATACCGGGCACCACCTGGCACCCTACTTTTCCGGCACAAGGAAGAAAAAACAGCCTGCCACGAAAAGAAAACATGGTTGAATGTTTTGATTGTAAAACCACTTATTCCAGGAAAACTTATGGATAAATCAGAGTTTCTCTTAATAACGTTTTTTGCACCCGTTGGCTACTAATTGCAGCTCTATCTGCAACAGCGTTTCAACTGAACCCTGGATAAAAGGAACTCTAAACAATCGATTGCCAATCAGGCAGAGGTTGCTGCAATATAAGTGCTGTTAGTCTTCTGAGGCTGGTTCATCGACTGGCCGATCGACCAGTTCGACATAGGCCATGGGCGCATTATCACCGGAACGGAATCCGCACTTTAATACACGCAGGTAACCACCTGGCCGCTCCTTGTAACGCGGCCCAAGTTCAGCGAACAATTTACTCACGACATCGCGATCACGTAACCGGGCAAAGGCAAGACGCCTTCTGGCAACGCTGTCGGTCTTGGCAAGTGTGATCAGGCGTTCCGCCACACGGCGTAGATCTTTTGCCTTGGGCAAGGTGGTTTTAATGGCCTCGTGACGGAACAGCGAGACCGCCATGTTCTTGAACATGGCCTTGCGATGGCTGCTGGTTCGATTAAATTTCCTTCCGGAAAGACGATGCCTCATATCCTGTTCCTCGATCGTCAGCCGGCAATACTGCTGTCTCCGCTTCACCAAATCCCGGTGGCGGCCAGTTTTCAAGCTTCATCCCCAAAGTCAGGTCATGCGTGGCCAGCACATCCTTGATTTCAGTTAGTGATTTTTTGCCCAAATTAGGTGTTTTAAGTAATTCAACTTCGGTGCGCTGAATCAAATCACCGATAAACGTAATCCCTTCTGCCTTTAAACAGTTGGCTGAACGAACGGTTAGTTCCAGATCATCGACTGGCCGTAACAGGATAGGATCGAAATCTGCACCATGGCCTGTTTCTGCAACGGGCTGCGCTTCGCCCTGAAGATCGACAAATATAGAGAGTTGATCCAGTAAAATTGTGGCGGCGCGGCGAATGGCCTCTTCAGGATCGATCGTGCCATTGGTTTCAAGATCAATGACTAACTTATCCAGGTTGGTGCTCTGTTCAACACGTGCACTCTCGACGTTATAGCTAACCTTGCGTACCGGACTGAACGATGCATCCAGTCGAAGATGTCCGATTTGCCGCTCTTCCTCTTCATTCAGTGAGGAAACGGGCTGGTAGCCACGACCACGGACAACCTTCATGGTGATGTTAATAGCGCCATCTTTTGCCAAATGTGCAATGACGTGATCCGGGTTCACGATCTCGACATCATGGTCAAGTGTAATATCCGCCGCAGTCACCGGACCTTCACTTTTCTTGGAAAGCGTCAGCGTGGCCTCATCACGGGCATGCATGATCACTGCCAACCCCTTTAGATTCAGCAAGATATCGAGGATATCTTCCTGCACACCTTCCAGCGTGGTGTATTCATGCAGCACTCCTTCAATTTGCACCTCGGTGACAGCGCAGCCCGGCATGGACGAAAGCAAAATACGCCGCAAGGCATTGCCCAAGGTGTGACCAAACCCACGCTCCAAAGGCTCAAGCACAACCTTTGAGTGACATGGCGTTAAAGACTGCACATCAACAATGTGCGGTTTTAAAAACTCAGAAACACTACCCTGCATGGGAATCCTCGACTAGCAAACGGTTACTTGGAATACAACTCAACGATCAGATGTTCATTGATATCGGATGGCAGGTCAGCTCTCTCCGGCAAAGCTTTGACAGAACCTGCCATTTTCTTACTGTCAACCTCCACCCAGTCAGGTAAACCGATTTGCTCGGCGATATCCATTGCTGACTTGATACGCAACTGAGTACGGGCTGACTCGGCAATACTGATGGTGTCGCCCGCAGTTACCTGATGAGAGGGGATATTGACCGTTTTACCATTCAGTTGAATGGCCTTGTGGCTTACCAGTTGGCGCGCTTCCGCCCGTGTGACACCAAAACCCATTCGGTACACCATGTTGTCCAGCCTGGACTCCAGTAGGCACAGCAGATTTTCACCTGTTGCCCCGCGCCGGCTTGCTGCAGTTTTGTAATAGTTACGAAACTGGCGTTCTAGTACGCCGTAAATGCGGCGCACCTTTTGTTTTTCCCTGAGCTGCCGGCCGTACTCGGAAAGCCTGGTGCGACGTTGGCCATGCTGCCCAGGCGGTCCACTGTCAAATCTGCACTTTGACTCAAGTGAGCGAGCAGGGCTTTTTAGCGATAGATCCGTTCCCTCGCGGCGAGCCAATTTACACTTTGGACCAAGATACCTAGCCATATTCGTCTTCTCTTGCCTTGTACCCTAGACCCGGCGTCGCTTAGGAGGACGACAACCATTATGTGGGATAGGCGTCACATCCGTGATGTTTGTAATCTTAAAGCCCGCAGCATTGAGCGCACGAATCGCAGACTCACGTCCGGGACCTGGCCCTTTAACGCGTACTTCGATATTTTTTATCCCGTACTCGTTTAGGGTATCCGTCATGCGATCAGCAGCAACCTGCGCAGCAAATGGTGTGCTTTTTCGCGAGCCACGAAACCCTGAACCACCGGCCGTTGCCCAAGCCAGGGTATTTCCCTGCCTGTCGGTAACAGTAATAATGGTGTTATTAAATGACGCGTGCACATGCGCAACACCGTCGGTGACAACTTTACGAATTTTTTTCCGTGGTTTTGCTGATGGATCTGCCATATCGAAACGATTACCTGACTATAAGCCTATTTGCGTACCATGCGTCGTGGTCCCTTGCGAGTCCTTGCGTTGGTTTGTGTACGTTGACCACGCAACGGAAGCCCCCGGCGGTGACGAATCCCGCGGTATGTACCAAGATCCATCAGGCGCTTGATATTCATGGCCACTTCGCGACGCAAATCGCCCTCAACCGCAATCTTGGCGACTGCACCGCGTATGGCCTCCAATTCAGCTTCGCTCAAATCCTTGATCTTGGTATCAGGCTTGATCCGCGCCACCGCGCAGATGCTACTGGCGCGTGTGCGGCCAATCCCGTAAATCGAGGTCAGCGCAATCACTGTGTGCTTCTGGGGCGAAATATTGATGCCTGCAATGCGGGCCATTGAGTCAGTCCTGAAAGCCTAAGTAGCGTAAAAAAGCGTGGGATAATACCCCGAATAGTGGCTAACCGCAATCTATCCTTGGCGCTGTTTATGGCGCGGATCGGTGCAAATCACCCGTATCACCCGCCCGCGGCGGACAATCCGGCAATTACGGCAGATTTTCTTGACAGATGCTCGGACTTTCATGGTTATGTGTCTCCAGTAATCAACATAAAAGCTGTAATGGGAGCCGCGCTTTACCCGCTATCTCACCAGACCGGTGCCGCCATAGGAGCCCAGATTGTGCTTTTTCATCAGCCCCTCATATTGGTGAGAGATCATATGCGCCTGAACCTGGGCCATAAAATCCATCATGACTATAACAATAATGAGCAACGATGTGCCGCCAAAATAAAATGGCACATTCAGGTACAAAACCAGAAACTCGGGCAATAAACTAACAGAAGTAATATACAAAGCACCGACTGCCGTGAGTCGCGTCATCACTGTGTCGATATAGCGGGCGGTCTGTTCACCCGGTCTTATACCGGGAATAAATGCGCCGGAGCGTTTCAGGTTCTGTGCCGTTTCACGGGCATTAAACAACAGCGCTGCTGCGAAAAAACAAAAGAAAATAATCGCGGTTGCGTACAGCATGACATACAGTGGCTGACCCGGCGAAACCATGGTGGAGAAATCCTCCATCCATTCCATACCTTCAATACTGCCAAACCATCGACCCAAGGTGGCAGGAAAAAGGATGATGCTGGAAGCGAAGATGGGTGGTAGAACGCCGGCCATGTTTAACTTCAGGGGTAAATGTGAACTTTGTGCTGCATATATTCGTCGACCCATTTGTTTTTTGGCATAGTTCACCGTTATCCGTCGTTGACCCCGCTCCACAAAGACCACGAAGCCGGTCACGCCGATCGCCAAAGCAAACAGTGCAAGAATCATGATGAAATTCAATTCACCGGTACGTGCAAGTTCCATTGTTCCGCCAATGGCGCTTGGCAACCCGGAAACGATACCCGCGAAAATAATCAGCGATATCCCGTTACCGATACCGCGTTCAGTAACCTGCTCACCGAGCCACATCAGAAACACTGTGCCGCATACCAGGCTGACGGTCGAGATAAATATAAAACCAGTGCCGGGGTTAATGACCAGCTGATAGCCACTGACCGCACCCTGACCCTGCAAGGCAACAGATACACCGATACCCTGAAACGTTGCCAATGCAACAGTGGCATAACGGGTATAGGCGGTGATCTTCCGGCGACCGGACTCACCTTCCTTACGCATCTGTTCCAGGGTAGGTATTGCATGACTCATCAACTGCATGATGATCGACGCGGTGATATACGGCATGATGCCCAGCGAAACGATGCTAAAACGCTTCAACGCACCGCCGGAGAACATGTTGAACATATCCAGGATGGTCCCGCGCTGTTGTTCGAACAGCTGAGCCAGGGCCAGGGGATTGATGCCGGGTACCGGAATGTGCGTCGCTATACGAAAAACCAGGAGCGCAAAAAGCACGAAAAACAAGCGCTTGCGTAAGTCCGCAAGCTTGCTGATGTCACCCAAACCGCCAACAATTGAGCCTCCCAGGGCCATTATCTGCTAAGCCTCTATGGAGCCGCCGGCTTTCTCGATCGCAGCACGAGCGCCTTGCGTTACTGCAATACCCTTGAGCTTGACCGCCTTATCCAGCTTGCCGGAAGCGATAACCTTTGCGCGCAAGGTGTCGTTGCGCACAATGCCGGATTTGATCAAGGCAGACAGGTCGATGACATCGTCAGCCAAGCCTGTCAACTCATGCAGACGCACCTGGGCCACCTTGCCGGCCATCATGGAGCGAAAGCCACGCTTTGGAAGCCGGCGCTGCAAAGGCATCTGACCGCCTTCAAAGCCCACCTTGTGGTAGCCACCCGAACGGGATTTCTGCCCCTTGTGACCTCGCCCACAGGTCTTTCCCAGACCCGAGCCAATACCACGGCCAACCCGTTTCTTGCTCTGTCGACTGCCCTTTGCCGGGTGTAATCCATTCAATCGCATCGTACCTAAACCTCTTCAACATGAAGTAGATAGGAAACCTTGTTGATCATGCCGCGATTTTCCAGTGTATCAGCAACCTCGACACAGTGTTCCCTTCGCCTTAGGCCTAAACCGCGCACACATTCCATATGTCCAGGCACCCGCCCATGCATGCTGCGAACCAATGTCACCTGGAGCTTCTTGCTCGTTCTTTTTGTCTTTTTCCTGGCAGCCATCGTCTTAGTCCAGAATATCCTTAACCTGCTTACCGCGTTTGGCCGCGGTGTATTCAGGTGATGCCATACCCGAAAGACCATTAATTGTTGCACGCACCACATTAATGGGGTTACGTGAACCATATGATTTTGCCAGTACATCCCTGACACCAACTACTTCAAGAACAGCGCGCATCGCACCGCCTGCAATAATTCCGGTACCTTCCGAGGCTGGCTTCATAAATACAATCGACCCGCCGTGTTTGGAACGCAAAGGGTATTGTAGTGTCCCGCCTTTGAGCGCAATCACATGCATATTTTTTCGCGCCTTGTCCATCGCCTTTGATATCGCTGCAGGCACTTCCTTGGCTTTGCCGTAGCCAAAACCGACCTTGCCCTTACCATCCCCAACAACCGTCAAAGCCGTGAAACCGAACTGCCTGCCGCCCTTGACCACTTTGGCGACACGGTTAACGGTGATGAGCTTTTCCTGTAAGTCATCTCCCTGGTTTTGAAATTCGTACGCAATAGCCATAAAAACCCCTGTTAAAACTCCAGACCCGCTGCACGCGCGGAATCTGCCAATGCCTTGACGCGGCCGTGAAACTTGAAGCCGGAGCGGTCAAAGGCGACTTGTGTGATGCCTGCGGCCTTTGCGCGTTCGGCAATCAGCTTGCCCACCGCTTTAGCCGCCTGGATATTACCTGTAACCTTCAGCGAACTACGCAGATCCTTGTCCAACGTAGATGCACTGGCCAACACTTTAGCACCCGGGGCATCAAAAACCTGGGCATAAATGTGCCGTGGTGTACGAAATACACTCAAACGGTTAACACCCAACTTGGAAATTCGCTTCCGGGTCTTGGTCGCACGACGTATTCTTTGTTGCTTGATCGCCATATTCCTAAACTCCCGCTACTTCTTCTTGGCTTCTTTGCGCACGATGTGCTCATTGGCATATTTAATGCCCTTGCCCTTATAAGGTTCGGGCGGACGCCATGCGCGAATATCAGCTGCAACCTGGCCAACCATCTGCTTGTCGATACCGGATATGACCACCTCGGTCTGACTAGGTGTCTCAATATTGATGCCATCTGGCACAGGGATATCAACCGGGTGTGAAAAACCCAAGGTCAAGTTCAGTGTTTTACCTTGCACCTGTGCACGATAACCAACACCGACCAGTTCAAGCTTTTTTTCAAACCCCTGGGTAACGCCAATAACAAGATTATTCAGAATGGCGCGCGCCGTACCGGCCTGCGCCCAGCTCTCCGGATCGCTGCTATTAACTGACGTTGTCAATGCACCATCCTGTTGCTTAACCTGCACTAATGGATTCGGCACGAAACTCAGCTCGCCTTTGGGTCCCTTCACAGAAACCCCGTCAGTACTGATATTCACCTGCACACCCGGTGGCAGATTAATTGGTTTTTTAGCAACTCTAGACATAACCAGCGCTTAAATAGCTCAGACGACCTCGCACAGGACCTCGCCACCCTGCCCATTTTGACGAGCCGTGCGGTCACTAACGATGCCCTTGGATGTGGAAATAATAGCAATGCCCAATCCACCATTGACTACCGGCAATTCATCCATGCCCCTGTATATCCGCAAACCGGGCCGGCTAATGCGCTTGATTGTGTCAATGACAGGCTTGCCTTCATAATATTTTAGCTGCACATTCAGTACCGCTTTAGCGCCATTATTTTTCACCGAGTACGAATCGATATAGCCCTCCTCCTTAAGAACTTCAGCGATACCCGCCTTGGCGCGGGATGAAGGCATATCAACCGAAGGTAAACATGCAGTCTGTCCGTTACGAATCCGTGTCAGCATGTCAGCAATTGGATCACTCATACTCATAATCGAATCTCAACTAATACTCTCTTCTCGTTAAATGGAATTACCAGCTGGCCTTGACCAGACCTGGTACATCGCCACGCATGGCAGCCTCACGCAACTTATTACGCCCAAGACCGAATTTCCTGTAATAGCCATGCGGCCTGCCCGTTAACGAACAGCGGTTACGTTTACGGCTGGGACTTGAGTCACGCGGCAGTGCTTGCAGCTTACGTTGTGCTTCTTCTCTTGCTTCAATACTGGATGCAGGGCTCGAAATAACTTTTTTCAGTGCACCACGTTTCTCAGCATACTTCTGTACCAGCTTATAGCGGCGTTTCTCGCGCTCAATAACGGATTTCTTTGCCATATCGTCTCAGTTCTTGAAAGGGAAATTAAAAGCCTCAAGTAACGATCGCGCCTCATCATCCGTATTAGCTGATGTGGTAATCGTTATATCCATGCCGCGCAGGGCATCGATTTTATCGTAATCGACTTCAGGAAAAACAATCTGTTCACGCACACCCATGGAGTAGTTGCCGCGACCATCAAAGGCACGTGCATTCAGACCCCGAAAATCCCTGATCCTGGGAATTGCAATACTGATAAGACGATCCAGAAACTCGTACATCCTTTCTCGTCTCAATGTTACTTTGCATCCAATCGGCCAGCCATCGCGGATCTTAAAGCCTGCGATCGATTTCCGTGCCAACGTTACGATGGGTTTTTGTCCGCAGATGCTCATCATGTCACTGACGGCATGTTCCACAATTTTCTTGTTGCCCACAGCTTCGCCAAGGCCCATGTTCAGTGTGATTTTGGTGATACGTGGCACCTGCATCGGATTCTTGTAACCACGGTTTTCCATCAACTTCGGTATTACCGATTTTTTGTAATGTTCCTGTAATCTTGCCATACCTGCTACACCTAAACGTCGACCACTTCGCCGGTCGATTTGAAATAGCGCACCTTACGACCATCATCGAGCACTTTAAACCCGACGCGGTCGCCCTTCTTGGCAATCGGGTTATAGAGCATCACATTGGATACCTGCATCGGCATTTCCTGCTCAACGATCCCACCGGTATCGCCTTTTTGTGGGTTGGGCCGCACATGTTTTTTCGCGATATTAATGCCTTCTACAATCAATCGGCCATCGGACTTCACGCGCAGCACACTACCACGTCGGCCTGCATCCTTGCCGACGGTAACAATAACATCATCACCTTTCTTGATCTTTTGCATAATATCCGGCTCTCTACAACACTTCCGGTGCCAATGAAACAATCTTCATAAACCGCTTGGATCTTAGCTCACGTGTCACGGGGCCAAAGATACGGGTCCCAATTGGCTGTAACTGCTTGTCAAGCAATACGGCTGCGTTTCTGTCAAAACGAATCAATGAGCCATCTGGGCGCCGTACACCTTTTCTGGTACGCACAACTACGGCGTTGTATACCTCGCCCTTTTTCACTTTACCGCGAGGAATCGCATCCTTAATGCTGACCTTGATTACATCACCGATTTTTGCATAACGGCGACGCGAACCGCCCAGCACTTTGATGCACATCATCTCTCTGGCACCACTGTTATCAGCAGAGTTCAAAATGCTTTGCATCTGAATCATTGCTACTCCACCTCACCTGAACCAGAGGCCTGCTCCAGGACACGCACCAGGCGCCACGACTTGGTCTTTGAATAAGGACGGCATTCCTCAATACTCACAACATCGCCAATATGACACTGGTTATCCTCGTCATGCGCATGCACCTTGGTTGAGCGTCGCATAACCTTTTCATAGATGGGATGTTTCACCTGCCTTTCAATTAGCACAGTAATCGATTTGGCCATCTTGTCGCTTACCACGCGACCGGTCACAGTACGCTTGGCATTTTCTGTTCCAGCAGTCATTCTGATTTACCCTGTTGCCCGGCAAGTACGGTCTTGATTCGCGCAATATCACGCCGGACTTCCTTGAAACGGTGTGGTTTTCCTAGTTGGCCGGTGGATCTTTGCATGCGCAGGTTAAATTGCTCGCGCAGCAATTCCTTGAGCTCCGAGTTTAACTCATCACGTTTTTTAGATTTTAGAACTGCTGCCTTCATTTACATTACCGTCCTTGAGACAAACTGCGTCTTGACCGGTAGTTTTGCTGCTGCGAGCTCAAATGCTTCGCGTGCAACATCCTCTGTAACACCTTCCATTTCGTATAACATCTTACCCGGCTGAACCAGTGCTACCCAATATTCGACATTACCCTTACCTTTGCCCTGTCGAACCTCAAGTGGCTTCTTGGTAATCGGTTTGTCAGGGAAGATCCGGATCCAGATCTTGCCGCCTCGCTTGACATGACGGGTCATGGCACGTCGTGCCGCTTCAATCTGGCGTGCGGTCAAACGCCCACGACCAAGGGCCTTTAGCCCAAAGTCGCCAAAACTGACCTTGTTACCGTTATTCGCAAGCCCTCTGTTTCTACCCTTGTGCTGTTTGCGGAACTTGGTTTTCTTGGGCTGCATCATGACTGGCTGCCCTCTTCCTCGGTTGGCTGTGCATCACTACGCACAACATCGCCTTTGAAGATCCACACCTTGACACCGATAATTCCGTAGGTGGTGTTTGCCTCCGCAAGCCCATAGTCAATATCGGCACGAAGGGTGTGTAGCGGGACGCGGCCTTCCCTGTACCACTCGCTGCGAGCGATCTCGGCACCGTTTAGCCGGCCCGCAACATTGATACGAATGCCCAGTGCGCCTAAACGCATGGTATTGGTCACCGCGCGTTTCATTGCCCTTCTGAACATAATGCGTCGCTCGAGTTGCTGCGCCACGCTTTCAGCCACGAGTTGAGCGTCAAGCTCCGGTTTACGAATTTCTTCGATATTAAGCCGCACATCATTCCTTGACATACCCATCATGTGCGCCAGTTCCTTGCGCAACCTCTCGATATCCTCGCCCTTCTTGCCAATAACGATACCGGGCCGTGCGGTATGAATCGTGATATGTGCATTACGCGCAGGCCGCTGGATCTGAATACGACTTACCGATGCCTGAGCCAGACGCTTGCGTAAGTAAGCGCGTACCTTAAGATCGGTATTCAAAAAATCCGCATACTCGCTTTTGTCTGCATACCACTTCGACGTCCAGTCAGATGCTATGCCCAGACGAATACCAATTGGATGTACCTTTTGTCCCATGACTTACGTCCTTTATCCTTGGCTGACCGCCACCGTGATGTGGCTTGTGCGTTTTAAGATTCGGTCTGCGCGCCCCTTTGCGCGCGCACTGAAACGGGCATGACTTGGACCCACATCAACAAAGACCCTCGACACTTTCAGTTCATCGATATCAGCACCTTCATTATGCTCAGCATTGGCAATCGCTGACTCGAGCACTTTCTCCATGAACTGTGCCGCCTTTTTCGGACTGAACTTGAGCAATTGCAAGGCTCGTTCAACGGGCAGGCCACGAATCTGGTCAGCGACCAGCCTGCACTTTTGCGCCGAAATCCTAGCGAAACGCATTTTTGCTTCGACTTCCATTGTTTATTTCGCTTTCCTGTCTCCGGAGTGGCCCCTGAATGTTCGTGTCATGGCAAATTCACCAAGCTTATGACCAACCATGTTTTCAGAAACCAGGATCGGTACATGCTGACGGCCGTTATGAACGGCCAGGGTCAGACCAACCATCTCCGGCAAAACCATAGAACGGCGCGACCAGGTTTTGATCGGCTTCTTGCTGCCGGACGCTTGCGCCTCCTGCACCTTCTTCATCAGGTGCGCATCGATAAAGGGTCCTTTTTTAATTGAACGCGGCATTAGCTAATCATCCCATTACTTGTTCTTACGTCGACGAATAATGAGTGAATCAGTCCGCTTGTTACGGCGTGTCTTGTAGCCTTTGGTCGGCATACCCCAAGGCGATACCGGGTGACGCCCACCTGATGTACGCCCTTCACCTCCGCCGTGCGGATGATCAATCGGATTCATAACCACGCCACGAACCGTCGGCCGGACACCACGCCAGCGCGTCGCACCAGCCTTGCCGAGTGAACGCAGATTATGCTCGCCATTGCTGACTTCACCGATGGTCGCACGGCAGTCGGCACGAACCTTGCGCATCTCTCCGGAACGCAGTCTTAAGGTGGCATGCACCCCCTCACGGGCCAATAACTGGGCATAGGCACCGGCACTGCGGGCGAGTTGCGCACCCTTTCCAGCCTTTAATTCAATGCAATGAACCAGGGTACCCATTGGAATATTGCTAAGCGGCAGGCAGCAACCGGCCTTGATGGGTGCATCATTACCAGACAGCACTTCATCGCCCGCCTTTAAATCCTTCGGTGCGACAATGTAACGACGCTCGCCATCTCTATATAAAAGCAATGCGATATGTGCACTGCGATTCGGGTCATATTCGATACGCTCTGTACGGGCCGGAACACCGTCCTTATTGCGCCTGAAGTCAATCTTTCGGTAACGCTGTTTGTGACCACCGCCACGGTGGCGCGTGGTAATCCGGCCGGCGTTATTGCGTCCACCTGATTTGTGTTCACCAACCAACAACGGCCCATAGGGCGCACCCTTGTACAGGTCGGGTGTAGTGACCTTGACAAGATTGCGTCTGCCTGGCGATGTAGGTTTTACCTTGACGATTGACATAATTGATTCAGTCCTAAACTTGATCTTTGGCGCTACTGGCCACCCATGAAATTAATTTCCTGGTCTGCTTCCAGGCACACATAGGCTTTTTTCCAGTTCGAACGACGGCCCTGCAACTGGCCAGAGCGTTTTCGTTTTCCCTGCACATTGCTGACGGTGACATCCTTGACCTTGACACCGAACATCAATTCCACGGCCTGCTTGATCTCTGGTTTAACGGCATCCTGCCGCACCTTGAAGACATACTGGTTATGTGCGTCTGCCGCGGCCGAACTCTTTTCCGAAACCACCGGAGACAGCAGAATCTGCATCAGGCGCTGCTCGCTCATTTAAGAGACTCCTCGACCTTTTTGAGGGCATCCACCGTCATCAGGACCTTTTCAAACCGTAACAACACAACGGGGTCAATTTCCGATGCCGAGCAGATACCCACATTCGGCAGATTCCGGACTGCAAGGTAGACCTGCTCATCCGTCTCGGGCAACACGATCAGCACGCTGCCTAATTTCATACCGCTGAGCAGCTTCACCATCTCGCGCGTCTTGGGCGCATCCAGTGTCAGTGAGGCACTGACCACGAGACTGTCCTGCCGGATAAGTTCCGACAAAATACAGCGCATGGCTGCACGGTACATCTTGCGATTAACCTTCTGCGCGTAATCCCGTGGCTTGGCGGCGAAGGTTTGGCCACCGCTGCGCCATAAAGGGCTGCGAATGGTACCAGCACGCGCCCGGCCTGTCCCCTTTTGCCGCCAGGGTTTTCGACCGCCACCGCGTACTTCGGAGCGCGTCTTTTGCGCCTTGGAACCGGAACGGCTGCCAGCCATATACGCCGTCACAACCTGGTGGACGAGTCCCTCGTTAAAATCACGGGCAAAAGCACTATCCGCCACGGTCACGGCATGCTTCTTTTTTCCGCCAGCAACAGAGATCTGCATCGTTAGTTCCCCTTGCCTCGACCGCGCACAGCCGGACGAACCAGCACGTCACCGCCCTTGGGGCCCGGCACCGAACCCTTGAGCATCAACAAATTACGCTCGTTATCGACCCGTACGATTTCCAGGTTCTGCGTGGTGGTGCGTTCATTCCCCATATGGCCAGACATCTTTTTACCCTTGAATACCCGGCCGGGTGTTTGGTTTTGTCCGATCGAACCGGGTGCACGGTGCGCGAGCGAGTTACCGTGGGTCGCATCTTGGGTGTGGAAATGGTACCGCTTGACAACACCGGCAAAGCCCTTGCCGATACTGGTGCCCGTCACGTCGACTTGCTGACCGGCGTTGAAGAGATCGACACCGATCTCGTCACCCGCTTTTAACGCTATGGTCTCATCGTCCGCAAGTCTAAATTCGCGCATACAACTGCCCGCCGGAACATCGGCCTTTGCGAAATGGCCGGCCAGCGCCTTGCTGACCCGGCTAGCACGACGTTTGCCGGTCGCCAACTGCACCGCCTGGTAACCATCAATGCCCAGGGTGCGCACCTGTGTAACCCGGTTGGGCTCGACATGAATCAGGGTGACCGGCGTGGAGACACCATCTTCTGTGAAGATACGCGTCATACCGCATTTTTTTCCGATCAGACCCAGTGCCATGACATCACCTAGTTCAACTTAATCTGTACATCAACGCCGGCAGAAAGATCGAGCTTCATAAGCGCATCAACGGTCTTGTCGGTGGGGTCCACAATATCCATCATGCGCTTGTGCGTACGAATCTCGTACTGATCACGCGCATCCTTGTTCACGTGTGGCGAGATCAGCACGGTAAACCGTTCCTTCCTGGTTGGCAGCGGAATGGGGCCCAGCACCTGTGCACCGGTGCGCCTCGCAGTCTCTACGATTTCGCGTGCCGACTGATCAATCAAACGATGATCAAAGGCCTTGAGTCTGATCCTGATACGTTGATTCGCCATAATAAATTCTCTGTGATGGTGTCCGGTTGCGGCCCTTACTCAAGTATCTTCGATACCACACCGGCACCTACGGTCCGGCCGCCTTCACGCACGGCGAAGCGCAGACCTTCTTCCATGGCGATCGGGGCAATCAGGCTGACCGTCATCTTGATG